>JAHIZR010000152.1 GCA_018814465.1 bacterium
ATGAGTTTAATCTTCTGCTTCACAGGTGCTGCTTTCGCCAAAATCTACATCTCCTCTGGTGCGTTTACTCCGCATAACGACAAGCCGCGCTTCAGGCCGGTCTGCGTAGCCCGGCACAACGCCAATCGTGCCAGTGAAAGTTCTTCAGGTTCGGTTATTACTCTGCAATGATGATAAAAACGATGAAACTGCGCCGCCACCTCCCGCAGCCAAACCGTCATCGCATGCGGATCACGGTTAACGACACAGTCGGATATTACTTCCTCGAATTCGCGCAGCCTTCGCAAAAGAATCAACTCCTCAGGATGATTCAACAAAGAAAAATCCGCTTTCTCCGGCTTCAGCTCGATCTCCGCCTTCCGAAAAATCGACTGGATCCTCGCGTGCGCGTACTGAACATAAAAAACAGGATTGTCGTCGGACTGCTTCTTCGCCAACTCAATATCGAAATCCAGTTGCGTCGTTGTTCTGCGCAATAAAAAGAAATACCGCGCGGCATCGCAACCCACTTCGTCCAATAATTCATTCATCTCGATCATCTGCCCCGCTCTTTTGGACATCTTGACAGGTTCGCCGCTTCTCGATAGAGTGATATGCTGCAAAAGTATGATCTCAAGATGCTCGGTATCCCTGCCCAATGCTCGCATCGCCGCCGCCATCTTCGTCAGATAACTGTGATGATCCGGCCCGAGAATATCAATAATAATATCATAGCCGCGCTTGAACTTCGATAGATGATAGGCAATATCCGGCAAAAAATAGGTCGGACGCCCTTCCGAAGTTATAACCACCCAGTCCTGCGTATCACCGAATTCACTCGTGCGCAGAAAAGTCGCGCCGTCTTTCTCGTACAGCGTCCCCTTCTGCTTCAACTCTTCCAATGCCGCATATTCCGCTCGTGATTCGCGGAGCTGGCTTTCGCGAAACCAGCCGTCCATGTGCACGCGAAAACGCTCTAAGGAATTTCTTTGCATGCCGACATGACGCTCCACCGCCATCAACCCAAGCGTATTGGAAGCATCCTCAGCGCTTAGCTTGGAGTATTTGTCACCCTCCTCATCGACAAGCTGCTCCGCGAATTCGACAATGTACTCTCCGTGATAACCGCCCTCCGGAATCTCGATTTCATTGCCCAACAGAGTCTCATAGCGCGCCCGCACGGAATCACCCAACAGCTTCACTTGATTCCCGGCGTCGTTCACGTAAAATTCACTGTGGCACGTCGCCCCCAGCGTCCGGAACATTCTGACGAGACAGTCACCGACCGCCGCCGCGCGCGCGCTCACGACATTCAATGGTCCCGAAGGATTCGCGCTGACAAACTCAATCAGTACTTTTTTACCGGCGAGATCCTTCCCCTCACCGAAATGCTCATCCGATTCGAGAATCTGCTTCACCAATGTCTGCAGATACGCATCCGCGAAACGAAAATTTATAAAGCCCGGTCCGGCGACTCCCGCAAGCTGAACCAGTTCGGGATTCAGTGCAAGCCGCTTGGTCAACTGCTCGGCAAGCTTGCGCGGCGCCAGCTTCAACTGCTTGCAGTAAACCATCGCCGCATTCGTCGCAATATCCCCATGCTCAGGATCGCGCGGCTTTTCCAAAATTATTCTCGGCTCGGCAATGCCAAGATCCGTTAATGCTTTTCGAATCTGCTCCGCTAAATGACGATGCGCCCGCTTCATGAACTGCTTCTGGATTCCGCCGCGCTCAGTTTGGATTTGCGTTCTCTCGTACGAGTTGCTTTCTTCCTCACCGGTGAGGTAATCGCCTTCAGATCTTTCTCGCTCTTAATGTCGATTCTCCCCGCGTCGCTCCATAAATCTTCAAGCCGGTAGTATTCCCTGAAGCTGGGCCGGAATACGTGAACCACAACATCCACATAATCGAGCAAAACCCAATTCAGCGCCTCGTATCCTTCACGATGAATCACACGCTCGCGAAGCTGCTTGCGCATCTCCTTCTCCACGTGATTCACGATCGCCCGTACCTGCTGGTTCACCTCGCCGGTACAAATGATAAAAAAGTCCGTGACTGTATCCAGTCCGGTCAGATCCAGAACCGTGATGTTCTGAGCGTTCTTGTCAAGCGCGGCGCGCGCAATACCGGCCGCCAGCTTTCCTGCGTTTCTTTCTGCCAGTCTGATTCTCCTGTTCATTCATTCATGCCCAGATTCAGGGCTCGGTAATCAGCTCCGATAACGATCGTTACATCGATATCGACTAATTCTTCATCAATCAATTCATCCACAAGCGAACTGTCGATCCCCACCGCATTCGCGACCTCGTAGGCCAGGCTCATATCGCCGGAGCGGTCATATACCTTGCTCGTTTCATGCCGGAAGTTCTTCGCGTTGCGGTTCTCCCGCACATCGAATCCTAACTTCCGCAAAGCCGGAGCAACATTGCGCGCAATCCCCCGCTCACCGCACCCGTTCAGTACCTGTAAACGAATCTGCTTGCTCGGATCGCGCGTCGCTGCGTTTTGAACGACTCCCTGCTCGGGCGGTTCGTCCACCGACACACTCTCCACCGGAGCGGCTTCAGTATCGGTCTCTGAAACTTCTGTCGAATCCGAGAATTCCTCTGGCGCTGTTCTGCTGCTGAGCAGTTCGCGCGGCACAACTTGGACTGCTGATTCCGTAATCCCCGTTGATGTCTGATCCGCCGAGTAGCTGCAGCAGCGCATGATCCCCATCATATTCAGGAGCAGCCCCAGCCCGAGTCCGATCACAATCCCGATTAAAATCGGAATCCAGACAGGCGTGCCCCGGCGTTCAGCAGGCTGTGGCGGTAAATGAAAACGTTTCGACAAGAAAGTGCCTCAAAAAAACGACCGAGAGTGCGGGGTCTCGGTCGACTGCAAGAGTTTTTACGGAAAAATCTTGTTCATGCTCGGTGGATTCAATCGACCCGAGGCAACAAGTTAGGGACGGTCCGTGAAGTGGTAACCGTATGGCATCGTGTCATAGGAGTACCCCATACCACGACCGTAATAGGTAGCGGGATACATCCCTCTGTACACTGATAATCGAATCAACGAATTCCGCGTAGGCGCCCAGTTCAAATCCGCACCCCCGACAAACTCTTGCCCGGTATTGGCCGGATTCCACTCTTCCGGACCGTACGGCTGAAACTGGTAGCCCAAATGCGTCGTCAGGGACAGAGGCCGGGAAATCTGGTAATTCAGATGATTCATATACAACGCGCGGGATACACTGATTCCTCGCGTCGAAATATAGCCCATGGACATCTCGTGCGACATCTGCATTCGCGACGGATCAAGCAGTCCCGTGAATGACCTCAGACCCAAATCCTGGGGCGTATTCAGGTAGTCGCGGATCTCACTGCCCGGATTCTTGTCGCGATACTGGCTGACCGCATCTGACGGCAGCAACATAATAATTGCTAAACCGATGATAATAATAAGCTTGAGTTGGCTCATCTTGAGCATCCTCTTTCTGCCCGCTTGAATCTGTAAAATTAAACATTTACATGGGAAAAGTCAACACAAAAAAACAGCTATTTCGAACGTGCTAAAAAGACCGCTTCCGCCGCTCGCAACTCCGCCTGCGTGTTGATTCCCTGTACTTCCGTGAAATCCGCTATCTCGACCGCCTCGACACGCTTGCCGTCTTCGCGCAATATGGAAATCACATCCGTCAAATAGTATTCGCCTTTAGCGTTGTCATTTGTCGTCCGATGCAGGGCTGAAAACAAGGCTCTGCAGCGCACACAATATATCCCTGAGTTAATTTCGTTGATCTCAAGCTCGGCTGCCGTCGCATCTTTGTGCTCGACGATCCGCAAGAATCTCCCCTCAACATCCCGCACAATCCTCCCGTACCCAGTCGGATCCGGGGCTTTCGTGCTCGCCACCGTTATGGCTGCTTGCTTCGAGCGATGATAATCTGTCAACCTCTTCAAACTCGCTGCGGTTAGCAGAGGAACATCTCCCGATAGAATGACCACATCACCATTGAATCCCGTTAAGGCTGCTTCCGCTTGCATTACGGCATGTCCTGTCCCTAACGGCGGGTCCTGTATAACGATGTTAATACTTTCATTATCAATTATTTGCGAGACTCGTTCCCGACCATGCCCTAAGATGACCACTACTCGCACGGGATTCAACTCGGAAGCAGTTCGGAGGACATGAGTCAGCAATGGCTCGCCCGCAATTTCGTGCATTACCTTCGGCAAATCACTCTTCATCCGAGTTCCCTTGCCGGCCGCCATTATGATGACTGCTAACAAACTACTGTCCTATCATAAATACTTAAAGATTAACAAGAAAGTTCCAACTCCTACGCACTCGGACAAAGATTATCAATCAACCGAACTGATCCAATCCTGCCCGCAATTATCATCCTCGGTTTTTCGCTCACCGGATCGGTCTCTTCAAAATCAGCATCACCCACGGCTGTGAAATAATCAACCTCAAATTCTGGCACTTCATTGATCGCTTCACGCATACTGCCGCGAATCGCTTCTAACGAACGCTCCCCTGATTGAAATCTTTCAACTCCCGCGGTCAAGGCATGATACAGCACCGTCGCAAGCTCTCGCTCGGCTTTCTTCAAGTAGCGATTCCTTGACGACAGCGCCAATCCATCCAACTCCCGCAGCGTCGGTCCGGCAATAATCTCGACTGGCATTTGAAGATTCTTGGCCATCTCCCGCACGAGATAAAGCTGCTGCGCATCCTTCTCGCCGAAGACCGCCAGATCTGGCTGTACCTGATTAAAAAGCTTCGCCACCACAGTCAATACTCCCCGAAAATGCGTCGGTCGGCTTCTGCCTTCGAAAATCTGCGCTTTCACTCCCGGGTCAATCGTAATCGTCTCATCTTCGGCATACATCTCCGATCGCGTCGGAATAAAGACCAGATCGACCCCCTCCGCTTCCAACAATCGGCAGTCTTCCTCCGGAGTTCTGGGATACCGTTCGAAATCTTCCGCCGGCCCAAACTGCGTCGGATTGACAAAGATGGAAACAACAGAATAGTCCGATCTTTCGCACGCGATCTTCACTAACGAGATATGCGCCGTATGCAGTGCGCCCATCGTCGGAACAAAACCGATCTTCCGCCCCTCCATCCGCACTTCGCGCAGCGCTTCCCGCAAACTTTTTACATCACGAATGATTACCATGTTCTTGTTTCAGTCAATCTGATCCTTCTGCTTATTCACCGGACCGGCATCATAACTCTTTGGGCTCGCCGAGCCGGGCTAAGCACAGAGATCTTTCTGCTGTCGTGTCATTTAAGGTGCGCATCCCGGCCGGAATCTTATTTTGGGATAGGCTCTAAGGGACGCGTCCTTTCCCTACTTCTTCGCCGGAATCTTTTCAGCCACACTGTCATAACTCTCTTCCGGCGACGGAAAACTCCCCTCCCGCACATCCTCCACCCACTCCGACACCGCCTTCCTGATCAGCGCCGCGCCGTTCAGATAATCACGCACGAACTTCGGTCGGAACTTGTCGAATATTCCCAGCATATCATAATTAACCAGAATCTGCCCATCGCAATCCACGCCGGAACCAATCCCGATCGTCGGGATTGTCAACGCCTGTGAAACTCGTTTGGCCAATGGCGCAGGTATCTTCTCCAACACAATAGAAAAACATCCGGCTTTCTCCAAGGCCAGAGCATCTTCGAATAACTGGTCGGCTTCTTCCGCTGTTCTGGCTTTCACTCCATAACCGCCGAATACATTGATTTTCTGCGGCGTCAATCCAAGATGTCCCATCACCGGTATTCCCACCTGCACCAGCCGCTCGATTGTCGGTATCAAATAACCCGCCCCTTCCAGCTTCACCGCCTGCGCCCCGCCTTCCTTCAGAAACCGGAATGCGTTCCGCAGCGTCTCCTCGGCTGAAACCTGAAACGACCCGAACGGCATATCCGCAACCACCATCACGCGCGACGTCCCCCGCGAAACACATCTTGTTAAAAACAACATCGCATCAATCGTCATCGGCAGAGTCGTCGAATGCCCTGCGATTACATTGCCCGCGCTGTCTCCAACCAGCAGAATATCGACGCCGGCTTCTTCTTCCAAAGCGGCAAATACCGCATCATAGGCCGTCAAGGCGACAATTCGCCTGCCTTCCGCCTTGCAGCGCACGATTTGCGGAGCCGTCACTCTCGGAAATGCTGAAATCTTACTCATGATTATCCCTCCAGTAGGGGATCGTATAATAAACCGCCTGCTAAAACGGCGTCATTCTCATAAAAAACCGCCGACTGTCCCGGCGTAATCGCGCGCACCGGCTCATCGAATTCAATTCTTGCCTGTGCGCTGTCTGTCGGGAAAACGGTCGCCGCATGCCCTTCATCACGATAGCGAATCTTCGCGATACACCGAAATGCATGCTCACTATAAGCAACTGACACCCAATTCATCTCCCGCACATGCGCTTCCTTGAAAATGCAGTTCTCATCATAATCGACATGCACTCGGTTGCTTCCGGGATCGATCCGAGTCACATATAACGGCCGGTCCGCGGCAATCCCCAAACCGCGCCTCTGCCCTATCGTGTAATTGGCGATCCCGCGATGATAACCAAGCACCCCCCCGTCGGGACCGACGATCTCCCCTTGCTCAAGGAGCTTCAGCTCGGAGCCAAAATTATCATTCAAAAATCTTCGGTAATCATCATCCGGCACAAAACAGATATCCTGACTCTCCGGATGATCCGCGGGGGCCAGATTCAACTCGCGCGCAATCCGGCGCACTTCCGGCTTCTCCAAATTGCCAACCGGAAACAGCGTCCGGGACAAACTCTCCTGACTTAATCCCCACAGTGCATAGGACTGA
This sequence comes from bacterium, assembly GCA_018814465.1. Classification (GTDB taxonomy): domain Bacteria; phylum Electryoneota; class RPQS01; order RPQS01; family RPQS01; genus JAHIZR01. The sequence goes on from JAHIZR010000152.1 coordinate 6,824, forward strand.
TCCTTCTCCAGATACCTTGCCCGCAGCAGCGCGACTCGATCGCCGCGCCGTTCCGTTCGAGCATAATGACCAGTCGCCAGATAATCGCATCCCAACAGCCTTGCTCGCTCCAGCAATGTCTGCCACTTCACAAACGTGTTGCAGCGTATGCACGGATTCGGAGTTCTCCCCGCTAAATACTCAGCTCCGAAATTCTTCACGACATTCGAATGAAACTCCTGCGATAAATCGAGTACATAGTGCCGGAATCCCATGCGCTCGGCCACGTCAGCCGCGTCATTTGCCATATTGATGCTGCAACAGCCGGAAGCCCGGTTCAACGACATCTCCTGCCCCTTTTCGTCCGTCCAGAGATGCATCGTTAATCCGACGACATCGTGTCCTTCCTGCTGCAGCAGCGCCGCCGCGACGGCGCTGTCCACCCCACCCGACATCGCCACCGCCACACTGACCTTTTTACTAATCGTCTTCTCTGCTACATGCATGATTAATCACTATTCTATCTACTCCCGTATGGGATAACTAACGATGAATTATTACTGTCATTCGAAATCCCAGTGCATCGCCGAGCCGGGTTAAGCAGCGATACTGTATCGGTAGTGCGAGTACTAGACAATCGCGCAACCCGGCGGAATCCCAATGCTTCGCCGAGCCGGGTTAAGCAGCGATACTGTATTGGTAGTGTGAGTATTAGACAATCGCGCAACCCGGCCGGAATCCCAATGCTTCGCCGAGCCGGGTTAAGCAGCGATACTGTATTGGTAGTGCGAGTACTAGACAATCGCGCAACCCGGCCGGAATCTACTTCTTCACCACTACCGAATGCTCCGGATTCGGTGGAGTCGGCTTTATCTCCTTTTGCTCCGTTCTTGGTCGATCCGTCCAAATCCAGCCGATCGTTGATCCCAAAGCGATTCTATACTTATCCTGCACATTCTGCGATGCCGCCTGAAACTGATCAACCTTCGCGAATGCGCTCGCCAACGCTGCCGTCCCCTTGGCTGCGCTGCTCCCGCCGGTAGACACCATTAAGGTGCGCATCGGCTTTGCTTTCTTCGCCCAACCGATGGGCGAAGCGAAATCATTCTCATCCCAATTCTTAAGCGACATCATCGCATCCGCGTCGATATAGGCCACGCCTTTCAGATACTTCCCATAGTTCGCGGCAGCCGGCATCACCAACACTCCCGCTTCTCCGATCCCGACAAGATAAACGGCGGTCGTATCCACGATCCGGTGTCCGCGTACGAACTCAATCGCCAAATCGACCGCTCCCAAACCGGTCAACATGCCCTTCCCCATCAGCTTGTTCTTTGTTCTGATGCTGCCGTTCTTATCGAGCTTGAAATAATCGGATACATTAATTGCCGCCACTGCGCAGTCACCGATATGCTCGACTTGGCTTAGCATATCGAACACAGCTTCCGTGCTGTCAAAATCATGCACCAGCACTACCGCCGGGACTCTTTCCGTTGTCGCCGGAATCCGGTACAGCATTGTACAG
>JAHIZR010000016.1 GCA_018814465.1 bacterium
ATAGGTCCGGTAATGAGTAGATTATTACTTCAACAGCATCATGCGGCGCGTCAGAACTTGCTCGCCCGCGCGGAGCTGGTAGAAATAGACTCCGCTGGACAGATCGGCTCCGGTGAATTCGCGATTGTAGAGTCCCGCCGCGAGATTGCCGTCGATTAAGGTCGCTATGCTCTGACCGAGGCTGTTGAACACTTCCAGCCGGACGAATCCCGCCTGCGGCAAGTTGAAGCTGATGGAGGTGGACGGATTGAACGGATTCGGATAGTTCTGGAAGAGCGAAAACGAAGTCGGAAGCAACTCAAACGGAACCGGATCGCCGGCGGCTAATGTCGGCCACTCGATATCGAGGAAGTTGGTGTTGTGAGTGAAATTCATCACGACGTCGCCGTCCGAGGTGAATTCCTGACGCCACGCATGATCGGCTGGAGGCGGATTGTAGCTGCCGCTGCCGTTCAGGTCAGCATAGAAGTCCGCGTGGTAGTCGGCGGTCTGCATGATACCGGGGATCGAGAGTGCGGAATTGGCGACCGCCAGCTCGACGAATTTCGTGCGGCCGATTTCGATATCACTGTTGTCGACCAGACGCATTTCCAGAAGCTGTCCGAGGTGCGGATTCATGCCCAGCATGTTGAGACGGAACAGATACTCCCAGTCGATATTCGTGAAGTTGGTGTTGTGCGTGAAATCCAGCGTTACGTTGCCGTCGGGATTCGTGAAGTCCATGCTCCAGGCGTGATCCGTGGGCGTATTGTTGTAGCGACCGTTGCCGTTCAGGTCGGCATAGAAGTCGGCGCGGTAAGAGCCGTTGCGTGTCAAGCCGGGGATGACCGCCGTGAAATTCGCGCCGGGAACTATTTCGACGCGTTTGCGTCCGATTTCAATTTCAGTTACAGAATCGACGATACGAATCTCAAGCAGTTGATTGAGGTGCGGCGTCATGCCGTTGAAGTTCATGGTAACTGCGTAGGTCCAGTCGATGGGAGTGAAATTCGTATTGTGAGAGAAGTTCAATGTGGTGTTGCCGCTCACATTGTCCGCATCCAGTGTCCATGAGTGATCCGCAGGCGGATCGTCATAACCGCCATTGCCGTTCAGATCGGCATAGAAGAGCACATCGTAGCTCCCGCCGTCCAGAATAACAGGGAGGCTGACATCGAAGCTCGATGAGATCGACTGCACGGTTTGACGTCCGACTTCCATGTTGGTGGCTTTGTCGATGACGCGCAGACCGAGTAGTTGTCCAATGTGCGGGTTCATGCCGGAAAAGGAGACCGTCAGCGTGCGGAAGTTGTTCTCGTCAAATGAGCCGGGGCGGGAAACCAAGGAAGCGTTGCCGGGCGCAGGCTGACCGATGGTCCATTGTCCGAAACGATCCTGCAGTTCCTGTCCGTTGGTGACGCCATCGCCGTCGGCATCGAGCGCGGCCAAACGAGGGTTCCAGACGACATCGTTGCCGCTCAGGAATTCGCGTTCAACGAGCTGGCCGAAAGCGTTGCGAGGTCCGCCGCCGCCGGGATTAATGTGGCAGTTGGAGCAGGAATTCAATGTTCCGTTCGGGATTTGGCCGGGGCGATGAGGCCGCGCATAGCTTGGCAGTGCAACCGTGCAAGCCAGCAGGAACATCATCAGTGATTTCATGGAGATGCTGCTTTTCATAATTGTATATCCGCACATGGAGGTTAACATTATTTTACGAGCGTCAGTTTGCGTGATACAGATGTATTTCCGGTTTGAGCTTGAGCGATATAGAGACCGGAAGCCAGCGCCGCGCCGCTGAATGTGAATGAATGCTGTCCGGCGCTCAAGGGGGCGTTCTGCAAGGTTGCCACTTCACGTCCTAAGAGGTCATAGATTTTCAAGCTTACCCATTGAGCGCGGGGATTAACCAGCGACAGCGTGGTCGAGGGATTGAAGGGATTCGGATAAGCGGGAAGCAGTTCAACCGATGCGGCAGTAATCAAAGCGGGATCATCATCCGCCGACTGAATCTCTTCGTACTTGTAGATCTCACCGTTACCCGCTGCCATGAAACCCAAGCCGGAGTGCACGAAATAGATCGCGTTGAAGCTGGCCGTCTCCGGGGGAATCTGCGTGTGCCACATGGCACCACCCATCATCGCCGCCGACAGAAAACTGCCCGCGCCGCCAACCCAGCCGGATTCCATATCCGTGAAGAAGACATCCATCAGGGCAACAGCGGTGCCGCTCATTTGAGGGTTCCAGTTCTGTCCGCCGTCAGTGGTCGCATAGATTCTGCCCTGACCGCCGACCGCCCAGGCGTAGTTTTCATCCAGCGCGAAAACCGCTTCGAATTCATCTTCTTCGCCGCCCGGCACGCTTAACTGCGTTTCCCACAGTTGTCCGCCGTTGCTTGTATAGAGAATCAATCCATCCGAGCCGACGATCCAGCCGCGCTGAGAATCCAGCATATAAATGCCGCGCAGATCATCCGTTGCCGGACTGGTTTGCGCCGACCACATTGTTCCGCCATTGGAAGTATACAGCAGGATACCGTCGCGTCCGACCGCCCAACCGTGCAGGGCATCGGCAAACCAGATATCACGGAGCTTCTCGGTGACGCCGTTGGTTTGCGACTGCCAAGCAACACCACCATCAGTGGTGTGCATGATCATGCCGTCGTTACCGCAGAGCCAGCCTTCCGATTCGCTGATAAAATACACTGCTTCCACATCGTCTGATGTCTGATAGGCAGTCCACGACTCACCGCCGTTCACGGTGCGCATGACACCCGCTTCGCCGGCGGCCCAACCGATATTCGCATCCCAAAACCGGATATCGTTAAGCGGCAGAGTATTGCTGCTGTTCAACGGTTCCCAATCTGAATTGCCGCCGGAGGGATGACCGACGGTGATCGAACCGGTCATGTTGGAGTGGTAAGCACACACATAACTATAGATCGCTTCGGTATGGAAGATAAAGTCGAAACTGTCTCCCATATTCAGATTACCGCTGTCGAAAGTGCCATGCACGGCGGTGGCGGTGTGGGGTGCGGAATCCTGATTGATCCAGCGCACGGTGTCGCCGATTGCAATGGACAGTTCGGCAGGCTCGAAGGCAAAGTTCTGGATGTTGACGACGTGATAGTTTTCGCTATGCTCGCCGCTGCCGGGAACGGTAATTGTGCCGTTCATGCTGGGATGAATCGAACAGATGTAATTGAAGGTGCCGGGAGTCATGAAGATGTGATCATAGCTGTCACCGTTGTTTAGCGTGCCGCTGTCAAACTCGCCGTCACCGGCAGTCGCGGTATGAGGGGCGGAATCCATGTTTACCCAGTGAACCGTATCGCCCAAGGCAATCGTTAATTCTTGCGGGTCGAAAGCGAAATTCTGAATGTTGACGACGTGATAGTTTTCGCTGTGCTGGGGAGTGCCTTCGACCATGATGACGGCTGTCATGTTAGGGTGATAATAGCAATAGTAATCGTAGGTGCCGGCTGAAGCGAAGGCGTACTCAAAGACATCGCCCAGGTTCAGATTGCCGCTGTCGAATGCGCCGCCGTCAGCGGTCGCGGTGTGGGGATAGGAATCGAGGTTTTCCCAGCGTACGGTATCGCCTTGCTGAATGGTTAGCTCTAACGGACTGAAGGCGAAGCCCTGAATGTTCACTTGGTGGACGGTGGCCTGAGCTGCTAATGTCATTAATATCGAAAGCAGTATCGCTGTAAAAAAGCTTGAAGTCGTCTGCATGTCTTACCCTTGGATTGAATAAATATATATAGGTTTGAAAACTCGTCGCGGCGAGAGGCGTGGGCCGTAAAAGCCTCCCGCCGCTTAATAAAAAGGATACCGCTGTCAGCCAGAGTGTGAAATAGAGGAGAAGGGAATATCACAGCGGCGATTATGTATAGAGCAACGGCTGTGCCAAAATATGACAAATACAGGCGAATTAATTATCTATATCGTTATGTGATTAATTAACAAATATATAGGTTGAAAAATGATTAAATACAGATGTTCTAAGAATGCTCTTCATTTGTAAGGGTTAATTCGTTGAGTGAGGCATGGAATCCACAGTGAGATGCTATGCTGCTGTGATAACATCGGTTAGCAGGTGTGGCTTGGATGCCACAGAAATTAGGACTCGATGGAACAGGTTGTGGATAGGATGCGGGATTCCGGATAAGCTGCTTCCGAAGACTTCAGCAGCTTTCCGGAATGACAGGATTGAGGATGGACGCAGGCGGGAGAAGAGTTGGCGATTGTTTTAGAAGGTTCCGGCCGGGTTGCGCACTTAGGAAATCTCGTTAGCAAAGCGACAACTGTGCTTAGCCCGGCTCGGCGAAAGGGTGGAGGATTCGGGGTGAAGTTGCGCGACTTAGGATGACAATTTGGGGGACTCGGTGAAAGGTGCGCGGATGTTTGGAATGACAGAATGGGGACTATGAGTCGGAGTTGTCATCACGATCAAGTCCGTAGGATTTCATGATTCGATAGATGGTTTTGCGGTCAACGCGGGCGCGCTCGGCGACGCGGGAGATATTAAACTTCTCTTCCTCAAGCAGTGCCATGAAGTATTCGCGCTGGAAGGAATCCATCGCGCGCGCTTTGGCTTCGCTGTAAGGTTCGGTCAAGTCGATACGAATCTGTCGGGGATTGGCGCGGGTGATTTCTTCCGGCAGGTCTTCTTCGCGGATGGCGCCGTGAGTGGTCAGAGAGGCGGCGCGCTCGACGACATTGCGCAGCTCGCGGACATTGCCCGGCCAAGCATAGTTGGTCAGAAGATCGAGCACACGAGGAGTGAAGCCGGTGACGGTTTTGTTAGAAGTCTCCGTGAACTCCTTCAGAAAGCTTTCGGCGAGAGGGCGGATATCGTCGCGGCGTTCGCGCAGCGGAGGCAGCTTGAGGGTAACTACAGCCAGGCGGAAATAGAGATCCTCGCGCAGTTTGTTGTCCTTGATGGCTTCTTCGATGTCTCGGTTGGAAGCGGAGACGATGCGAAGGTTCAGATCGATCTCGCGATTGCCGCCCAGCCGTCTTAGCTTTCTTTCTTGCACGACGCGCAGGAGCTTGGCCTGCATGCCGGTATCCATCTCCGTGATTTCATCGAGAAAGAGCGTGCCGCTGTTGGCTTCCTCAAGCAGGCCTTTTTTAGAGGTGTTCGCTCCGGTGAAGGCGCCTTTTTCATAGCCAAAGAGTTCACTCTCAATAAGTTGCGGGGGAAGGGCGCTGCAATTGATCGCGATAAAGGGCGCGCCGGCGCCCGCACTGCCGTTATGAATGGCGCGGGCGACGACCTCTTTGCCAGTGCCGGACTCGCCGAGAATAAAGACGCTGGCTTTGCTGTCGGAGACGCGCGAGACGATCGAAAGCACTTCTTTCATGGAATTGGAATGCGCGATCAGTGAAGTTCTGAGCTGCTGAAGATCAAGCTCGTGCCGCAGGCGCTTATTTTCTACGAGCAGGCTGCGGCTTTTCATGACGCGCGTAATCAGGAGGACGAGCTGCTCTTTGGTGAAAGGCTTAACGATGTAGTCTTCCGCTCCGGCTTTCATGGCTTCGACGGCGGTTTCCACCGTCGCGTAGGCGGTCATCATGACCACGGGAACATCGGTGAAGCGTTCTTTCATGATTTGCAGGACGCCCATGCCGTCCAGTCCGGGAAGCATGAGGTCGGTGAGCACGATATCGGGATCGAATTCTTCGACGGTGTCGGCGGTTTTCGTGCTGTCCTGCAGGGTATGAGTCTCGAAGGATGCACGCTGCAAAATTACGCGGCAATTGTCGAGAATGTCCGGTTCGTCGTCAATGATTAAAATACGGCCTTGGGGCATGGGGAAAAGGTATAAACGTGAAATGTGAAACTTGAAACTTGAATGATGTTCCGGCCGAGTTGCGCGGGCATCTCACTCTCGGCACGATGAAAACTGAATTGCTGTTTAGCCCGGCGCGGCGAAAAAGATACTCCCCTGTCATCCCCCCATTTGTCTTCGACGAAATGGGGGGAACGGAAATTAAGCTATCGGGAAGGTGACGGTGAAGGTGGTGCCTTGACCGGGGGAGCTGTTCAAACTGATGTCGCCGTCGTGGTCTTTGACGATGCGATAAGTAATTGAGAGCCCGAGTCCGGTGCCCGCGCCGACGCTCTTGGTCGTAAAGAACGGATCGAAGACTTTCCCGAGTTTGTCCGCCGGGATACCCATGCCGTTGTCCTGAACCTGAACACGCAGATTGTTTTGATGCGCTTGCGCTGAAAAACGGATTTCGCCGCCGGATTCGCAGGCGTCCATGGCGTTGATGAGCAGATTGATAAAGACTTGTTCAAGTTCGGTGCTGTTGCCGTGAACGGAGGGCAACTGCTGCGGGAAGCGGGAGGTCAATTTGATGCCGCGCTTCTCGATTTCCTTGCCGACGAGCAGCACGACGCCGGAGAGCAATTCATGCATGTTGAGATTGCCGCGCTCCTTCGTGGAATTACGGGCGAAGGAAAGCAGTTTGCTGACGATGCGGGAGATGCGGCTGGTGTGCTTGTGCATCATCGCCAGATGCTCTGCGATATTTTCAATCGGAACTTTCTGCTTGGCGTCGTCCAGCAGAATTTCCAGCCGGTTCTGGATGATGCTGACGGGATTATTGATTTCATGGGCGACGCCCGCCGCGAGGCTGCCGGTGGCGGCCATCTTTTCCATCTGGATCAGACCGGACTGGGCTTCCCGAAGCTGCTTTGTGCGTTCATCGACGATTTGTTCCAGTTCCTCGTTGTGACGGCGAACCTGTTCAGCAAGGCGTATGCGTTCGGCATTCTCGGCGAGAATCAGTTTGTCCGCCCGCTTGGAGATCAGCAGCACGACCGCGAGCAGAGCCAGTCCGATGAAAGTCATGCTGAGGATAATCGTCAGCCGCAGGTCTTTGACGGAGCTATAAGCCTCGGTGACATCAAGATAGATCTCGAAAGCCAGGCGGGAGGTTGTTTCCGTCTTGGTGCGGGCATTAATGGGGATGTAGGCTTCCAGATAATCACGCGGATTCGAGTCATCATCCATCGTGGTATGATTATCCAGTTTCGAGACGGCGTTTCCCGCGAGCGCGCTGAGCAGAAGACTGTTATCCGGCTGTTCCCGGCCGATCATCGTTGAATCGGTCGAGAAGACGATGCGGTATTCGTTATTGAAGATATTCACCCGCTTGACCTGAAATCCACTCAGAAAATTCAGCACGACAGAGCGCAGTTCGTTGTAGGCCAGGGGGTGGTCGTAGGGATAGGTCTCGAAGGTCAGCTCCCAGGGCTTCATGTAGAACTCATCAAGCACAAAGGCCAGGTGCCGGGCGACGGCAACGCTGTTCTGCTGGGCGACATCGATCAAGTGCTTACGACCCAGCCGGTAGGAGACCGTGCCGCCGACTCCTACGATGAGGATTTCCAGCAGAATGAAGTTAAGGACGAAGAAACGGGACAGCCGAAAGCGTGAAGCCATGAAAAGAGGTTGCTTTATGCGGGTTTAGGGGAATATACGCTTCCCAGAAGCTAATCACAATGAAAAGTCCGAGAGCAAACAAGATAAATAGCCGTTGATTAAAGACTTTACATCATTCTAACTTTCTAATAATCACAGTGGTGGGTCAGATTTGTTGCATTCAGAAATCTTCAGAATTCACAGAATATCCTTGACTCAGACGAAGCTATCTATTATACTTAATATGATAAGTAACAGGAACACTTTAACTCATAGGATTTCGAGAAAAAAACAATTGTCTATGACACTGTCAATACTGTAACTTATTGGAGAATGAAAAGATGAAATTGAAAGCGATTTTTGTGTTCATGGCTGTGCTGGCCATTTGTGTCGGCAGCAGCTTCGCGACGCCCGGTTGGGCCGGCCTCCAGTGGCCACCTGCAGGTTCCACTTTTGGTGATAATGATGACATCCAAGTGTGGGTGAATATCTGGGAATCCGGCTGTACGGAAGGTGAAGGTCAGTGTGCTTACTTTGACGAAGTCTGGCTGGACTACAAAAAGGCCACCGATCCGACCTACACTTCCGTTCTGATGGCCTACAATCCCGGCAATACGGGTAGCAATGACGAATATGGTCATCTCATCACCGCGGCCGAGACTGAAGGCGGCGTTGATATGGAGTGCACAGGCCGTGTGCATGACACTCGTGATGATTCATGGACGAACTTCAGCTGGGTATATCATATCGCCTTGGGCGGATCATCGCAAGATGTCGTGGTTACTTTCCGCGCGGACATGAACTGTGTGCCGCCGGACTGGTATGCGAATGGCGTCTACTTTACCGGTGATTTCCCGGATCCATATCCGGACTGGCAGTGCGGAAACATAGCCAGTGCGATGACTGACGGCGATCTGGACGGAATCTGGGAAGGTTCCTGGACGTTCCCGGCAGGCTCGATCGTGGGAAACTACAGTTACAAGTTTACTCGGGTAGACGGCAACAGCAATTGTGAATGGCTGCCCGGAGATAACCTTGTCTTCACGCTCGATGACAGCAGCCCGACACAAGTGCTTGATCCGGTTCCGTGGATCATTTATCCGGGCGCTCCCGGCGCGATTTCCGGTCCCGGCTCATATTGTGTGACTCTGGACTGCTATAATGAGCTTTGGGTCATGTTGGAAACATCGTATGATCCGCCGATCATTGAAAATCTCATGGTGGAATACGGTTGCGATCCCGAACTGACCAACTGCGACGATCCCGCTTGTTTCCCGGGCTACGGCAATGTGGCATGGGATATTCGGCAGGGCGGCGACATGAACTGGTATCTGGTCATGCGGATTGATGATGAAGACGGGATGTACGGCTGCTTCTGCATCACGATTGACGCGATTCTGCCGGTTGAGCTGGCCGGATTCGATGCCATCGCGGGCGACAATGAGGTGACCCTGCGCTGGACGACCGGTTCTGAAACCGACAATGATTACTTCAGCATTGTGCGAGACGGCGCTGAGATGACCCGGATTGACGCCAGCGGCAACGCCACTGGTCACGACTATGTCTGGGTTGACAGCAACGTGCGCAATGGCGTGACCTATAACTACACGCTGATCAACGTGGATGTCGACGGCTCACAGACCGTGCTTGAAACCGCCGCGGTTACTCCGAATCGCAACAATGCGAATGTGATGGAATACAGTCTGTCGCAGAACTATCCGAATCCTTTCAACCCCTCCACCAGCATTGCTTACTCGCTTGAGGAAGCCGGCCTGGTGAACATCACGGTCTTTGACATTACGGGCCGCGAAGTCGCGATGCTCGTGAATGGCGAGATGGCGGCGGGATCGCATGCGGTTGAGTTCGATGCAGCCGGACTGCCCAGCGGTATCTATATGTATCGGATGGAAGCCGGTGACTTCAGCGCTGTGCAGAAGATGGTACTGATGAAGTAAAGCATTCGTTTACTTGTTAATATGAACTGCGCGGCTGAATTCGGCCGCGCGGTTTTTTTATTCGGGATTCCGGATAATTCATCTGCGAAGACTGGATGAATTTCCGGAATGACAAATTTTGAATACTACTCGTTTCATGTAAGTCGGTCTACTAGAAGTTATCTTAAAAAATAATTTAGTAACTCAAGATATTGATTAGACTCCGGTTATAGCAAAATGAGTATTGTTCAAAAGATGAAAGATTTCGGCCGGGTTGCGCGAGCATCTCAATCTCGGCACTATAAAAACTGAATCGCTGCTTAACCCGGCTCGGCGAGCCGGAGGCACAATTCCCCCTATGATATTTTTGGGATACGCTATAGTAGTAAGGTTGTGTGTTTTCGGAATGAGCGAGAAGTACGCCTTCTATCTGCTCGCCAAGAAAACAGGAAGGAGTTGGAAAGCTCTGCTTGTGCTCCCTCATGGAAGAGGAGCAGAGAAGATGGCCTGTGCCTCTTAGTGGCTACTTTGTTCCCACGCTCCCTTTTTATGCACAGTAATAATAGGAATATGCATGCCGAGTCGTATTTTGCTATGAGTTGCCTTTCAGAGCGTAATTTAGCACATTTCCCGTGCATAAAATCACACATCATGTTTGTCGGGCAACGGTTATCTTAAGCCACCCTGCCCTCACCTACTAACCCACGAGAACGACCACACATGGCAGACAAGAAAGCAGATCTCGCAGGACCAGGAATCGGCAATTATAAAGACGTCGAAAAAGTCCTGCCCGCTGACTACAAAACTTTATTGAATCCGAAGGACACGCAGCGCGCCATTACGGCTGCGAAAGAGAGCATTGAAGCCGGATTATGCCGGTAACTGAACCTAATGCGCGTCCAAGTACCGCTGATCGTTGATGTCAACAGCGGTGTCAATGACTATCTGGATCGCGACGGTTCCCGCACGCCGATTCAATTCCACATTACCAATGACTACGATCAGAATCCGGTTGACGCGCAGGTTGTGCAAGCGGCCACGAAGTGGAAGCGCGTCGCCCTGCAGCAGTTCAACATGAAGGTCGGCGAGGGTCTTTACACCGACATGCATGCCGTTCGCAAGGATTATTTTCTTGATCACGATCACAGCGCCTATGTGGACCAGTGGGACTGGGAACGTGTCATCACCGCGAAGCAGCGCAACCTGAAGTATCTCAAAGACACCGTGAAGAAGCTGTGGAAGGTGCTCTACGAGACCGAAGACATGCTGCTGCATGAGTTCCCCAAGCTGAAGTCGAAGAAATATCCGCGTATGCCGAAGGAACTCGAATTCCTGCATGCCGAAGAAATCCTTGAGAAGTTCCCCGATCTGCCCCGCAAGCAGCGCGAAACCGCGATTCTGCAGGA
>JAHIZR010000153.1 GCA_018814465.1 bacterium
ACTGATCGCCAAAGAGTTCCTGCCCAAGGATGTATTCGAGAAATACGGCGAAATCATGTTCGAAGCCACGCAAATTCACTCGGCACTGCATGAACTTGGACACACGACCGGCGCCATGGCTCCCGAGTTTGCCGGTAAAGAAGCGCGGGATGCGTTTGACTCGGAATACTCGCCGATGGAAGAAGCCCGTGCCGAACTGTTCGGAATGTGGGCGATGCCGCAAATGGCACGCGAAGGCATCTTCTCGCAGGAGACAGCGGAAGCGGGACATTACGGCATGGTTATCAGTATGGTGGGAGGATTACGATTCCTGCCGGAGCAGGCGCACGTCAAGGCGCGCAATTTAATGTGGCACTATTTTGTGCAGAACGGCGGTGTTGAGGAAGTTATTGAAGAGGGCAAGACGAAATTCCGGCTGCGCATCGCCAAGATCGACGAACTCGTCGCCGAACTGCTGGGAAAGATCGGCAACACAAAAGCGACTTGCGATCGAGCCGGCGCGGTGAAGCTTCGCGAGACCTATTGCTTTGCCGATCCGATGCGCGAGGATGTGGAGAAGCGTATGGCGACGTTCCCATTGGGACGCGGCTTGATCTTCCCGCGCCTGAAGCGCGACGGAGAACGTTATCTGCCGGAACTTGAATACCCGGAACATTTCATCGATCAGCCAAGATATCAAGCACGGTTGCTGGACTAAGACACTGGTCATATGAGCAACACGCAGGAGCGTGTTGCCTAGTAATTCCAATCATATCACATTTGATAAGAATTTTCTGAGAATAGACAGGAGAATGAATGGGACAAACTAAAACGACTTCCGAACTTACCGTTCGCGCCGTAATATCGGGCCTGTTTGTCGGCTCGCTGATCGGAGCGTCCAATGTCTGCATCGGACTGAAGATCGGCTGGACATTCGGAGCATCGATTACGGCAGCCGTAATTTCATTCGCGATATTTAAGGCTCTGTCCGGCTCGCTTAAGACTCCTTACGGCGCCAAGGAAAACCTGATTACCGCCACGGCGGGAAGCTCGGCAGGGACCATGGCATCCGCCGGCGGTTTCGTGGCCTGTATTCCCGCATTGGAGATGTTTCGCAGAGCGGAACTCGGACCCGGTCATGAACTGACTTATTTCCAACTTGTCATCTGGGCGATCGGCGTCGCCTTCCTCGGCGTGCTGTTTGCCGTCCCGCTGCGAAAACAGATGGTTGTGCGCGAAAAGCTGCGCTACCCGACCGGAACGGCGGCGGCGGAAACCATCAAAGCGATGTATGCATCGGGCGCCGAAGCTCTAAAAAAAGCCAAGCTGCTGTTCTATGCCGCTGCCATTGCGGCCGTGGTCAAGCTGATTTACTCGGTTAAGCCAATCGGTTTGAGTTTTCTTGAAGATTTCTCGTTCGATGACGTCGGATTGGCTTCGCTGAGCATTCTCGGCATCAGTTTCGCCGCGCTCAGAATCGGCATTAATCTTTCGCCGATGATGCTGGGCGCGGGCATTCTTGTCGGTCCCAAGGTCGGCTGGTCATTGGCGGGCGGCGCGGTGATCGCCTGGGGCATCATTACGCCGCTGCTGTTCAAGTTCGGTATTATCGATTTTACGACCGATCATGCCGTCTATAAGACCGCTTTCAGGTGGGTGCTGTGGCCGGGTGTGGCTTGTATGGTGACCGCAGGCTTTACCAGTCTGGCACTGCAGTACAAGGTCATCGGCCATACCTTTGCTTCTTTCAAAAAAGCGATGGGCAACAAGGGCGAAAAGCAAGTTCACGACCCGGATGACGCGCCCGATCCGTTCCCGATGGGCTGGTGGGCGATTCTGCTCGTTGTTGCATGTGCGATCACCGTAACCCTTGCGCATATCTATTTTGATATCGCAATCTGGATGGGTATTCTCGCGGTTGTGCTTTCATTCCTGATTGCCAGCATTGCGGTGCGGGCGACCGGAGAAACCGACATTAATCCCGTCGGCGCAATGGGCAAGATCACGCAGGTGGTCTACGGCGCGCTCGATCCCGGCAAAATTCCCACGAACCTGATGGCCGCCGGAATTACCGCCGCCGGAGCAAGCCAGGCGGGCGACTTAATGCATGATCTGAAAGCGGGCTACATGCTGAAGGTCTCCATTCGCAAACAGGTTATCACACAGTTGATCGGCGTGGTGGCGGGTGTGTTTACCGCGGCGGCTGTCTACCGGCTGCTGACCGCCGCCTATGAAATTCCCGGCGACTCGTTCACGGGTCCGGCGGTTATTGCCTGGCATGCGATGGCAGAATTGCTGGCGAAGGGCGTCGCTTCACTGCCTGACGGCGCGCTGACCGCCGCTTGGGTGGGCGCGATCGCGGGTGTCGTCATTACACTGTTAGGACGCATTAAAGGAGTCGGCAAATGGCTGCCCTCGCCTGTGGCACTGGGCATCGCCTTCATGGTTCCGGCTTACTATTCGTTCTCGATGTGGCTGGGCGCGCTGATTACGCAATGGTACAACAAGAAAGATCCCGAAGCGGTCGATCGCTACGGCGCTTCGATGGCGTCCGGCTTAATCGCCGGTGAAGGTCTGATGATGGTCGTCGTCGCGGTGCTCTTGATTCT
>JAHIZR010000154.1 GCA_018814465.1 bacterium
CCGATATAAAGGTACATCGCATTGAGCAGACCAACCACAAGCGAAGATGACGATCCGAGTCCGCTGCCTTCCGAAGGGATATCGGCCAGAGTGGAGATTTCCACACCCTTTTTGAGTCCGGTCAGCTTCATTGATTCACGGATCAGCTCATGCTGAATCTCTTCGACAGCGGCGACCGTTTCATTGCGCGAGTAGTTGAGGACGATTTTATCGTCGAAGCGTTCTTTGATGATAACGAATATGTATTTGTCGATGGCGGTAGAGATGACTTTGCCCGCGCCGTCCTTATAGAAATCGGCGAGATCCGATCCGCCGCCGGCGAAGCTCAATCTAAGCGGTGTTTGTGTAATAACCATTTATGCTCTATTCAGGTTCAGCGATTGCGCGTATTGATAGGATTCGATTGTGCCGATATCGATAATTATCTCGTTGGTCACATAGCCGTACATTTCACCGACCAATTGAGGGAGGACGTGGAAACCGATATCGGCCGGCACTTGATCGGGCAAGGCGTCGAACAGTCTGGGTGAAGCGACGTGAATTCCCGAGTTGGCAAGATTGGATTTCGGTCGAGACGGTTTTTCCTCGAAGGAAAGCACGCGGCCTTCCTCATTCAATTCGAGGATGCCGCACCGCTCGGGATAAGCAGTCGGATAAGCCACGAGAGTCAGAATCGATTTTTTTATACCTCGATGAAAGGCAAGCAGTCTGCTGAGATCAAGCAAGGCAAAATTGTCGGCATAGATGATGAAGAATTCCTCATCACTGCCGATAAAGCGGCGAGCTTGTTTCAGTGTCCCGGCGCTTCCCAGCAATTCAGGTTCATAGAACCGAGTCGTCTTGATAGCGCGGCTTTGCCGTGAAAGGAAGCGCTCGACCTCTTCCTTCAGATGATGCAGATTAATGAAGATGTCGGTCACGCCCGCCTTTTGCAAGGCATCAAACCAGTAATCGAGCAGCGGACGACCCTGCACGGGCAGCAGGCATTTGGGAGTTTGTTTTGTGAGCTCGCCGAGTCTGCTTCCGATACCGGCGGCAAGGACGATTGCTTTCACGCTTGCCGCAGAAGCTGCTGTTTGGACCACTCGACGGTTTTTTCCAGTCCTTCGCGAAAAGAAACTTTCGGTTCCCATCCCAGGACTGCTTTTGCCTTGCGAGCGTCGAGGAATATTTTTTCGATCTCGCCTTTACGGGCCGGCTGATAGTCTGCGGGCCGCGGGAAATGAATAATGTCGGCGAGGCATTCATAGATGGTATTAACGGAGGTGCCGATGCCGGAGCCGATGTTAACGATCTCACCCTCTCCCCTTTCAAGCGCGAGGCAGTTCGCATTCACGATATCAGAGACGTATGTATAGTCGCGGAGCTGTTCGCCGTCGCCGTAGATAACAGGCTGTTTGCCGGCGAGCATCAAGCCGATGAAGATCGCATTCACTCCGGCTTCACCGTGCGGATTCTGGCGCGGGCCGAAGACATTCGGATAGCGCAGAACCGTATAGGGCAGTCCTTCGAGCAAGCGGTAGAGCTCGAGATAGTGTTCGACGGTGTGTTTGGAGATGCCGTAGGCGCATTCGGGGCGAATCTCATGGTTTTCCATGACCGGGAGCCATTGCGGTTCGCCGTAGACGGCTCCTCCCGTCGAGATATAGATGAACTTTTTCACTTTCACTCGAACGGCATTCTGAATCAGGTTGATTGAGCCGAGGATATTGGTGTGGGCATCGAAGATAGGATCGTCGAGCGATTTTCGGACATCCATTTGCGCCGCATGATGATCGACGGCTTCCGGTTTGAACTCATCAAAGACTGAGCGTACAAATTCGATATCACGGATATCGCCTTCAAAGAACTTTGCTTCCGGCGGAATATTTTTACGGAATCCGGTAATCAGGTTGTCAAGGACAGCCACTTCATGCCCGGCGGCAATGAATCCCTCTGTGACATGTGAGGCAATAAATCCCGCGCCGCCTGTGACAAGTATTCGCATTTTTGCCTTTCTACTTGGACGCACGAACAACGTTAATGGATTTCATATGTTTTTCGGCGAAATCCATGATGTCGTCGATGTCGGTTTGCTCTTCCAGATACTCGCGATAGAGCCGGACGGATTCCCGCGGTGTTCTTTTGGCGAGCCAGCCCAGAGCTTCGAGTTTTTTCGTGTCGGAGATAATGTGTCTTGTATCTCCGAAGCGGAAGAGTCCGGGGATTCTTGGTTTGAGGTCCTCTTTGCCGAATTCCCGCGCGACGATGTCGCAGAATTCGAGGACGGTGAACGGTTTCCCTCCGCCTACATTAAACATTTCATAGTTCGCGCGGTCATCCCGCAGGACAAGGAGGTTGGCGGCTACGACATCGAAGATGTTGACATAATCGCGCACCTGAAGACCGTCCTCGTAAACAAGGGGCGCGCGATTAAGATGGTAGTTCAGGGAGAAAATACGGCAGGCGCCGGAATAGTTATTGTAGAAACTTTGGCGAGGTCCCTGGACGATCGAGTAGCGCATGGCGACGGAAGGGATATCATAGCGTTTTCCGAAGGCGAGCGTCATCAATTCCTGCGAGTATTTTGAAAGAGCGTACTGATTCAGCGGTTTCGCGTGGGATTCGGGAGTGGTTTGCCACCGCAGGATTTCGCCGGTCCGGGGGTGCGTGAAATCCCATTGCGCGGTTTCGAGTTGTCGGAGGGTTCGGAGCTCGGGAGTAAACAATTCCCCGGCAGAGGATTGATAGCGGCCTTCTCCGGCAACAGCTTGAGACGAGGCTACGATTACTTTTTTTACCGGCAGTTGTTTTTCGACGATCAATTCATAGATGAGCGCGGTGCCGACGGAGTTAACATGAAAGAACTTGCTGAAATCGGGCAGGTAATCCTGATAGGCGGCGAAGTGATAAACCGCCTCCACGCCATTGAGCGCTTTCAGCATCACGTTCCGGTCCCGCACATCGCCCTCGATAAAGCGGACTTGCGACGGGATGTAGTCGGGCTTTCCCTTTGTGTGCACCGGTTTTTCCAGGCTGTCCACGATGGTAACATCATACCCTTCGGCAATGAGCGCATCCGTGGTGTGAGAGCCAATAAATCCGGCTCCGCCGGTAACTAAGACATGCAAATAATTTCTCCTGGATTAATCATTGCGCTCCGCGTCCGAGCAGAACCGCAGGAATGGTTTTCGCGAGGATTTTAAAGTCCAGCCAGAGAGTCCAGTTGTCGATATAGGCAAGATCGAGCCTGATCCATTCATCAAAATCGGTAATCGTGCTGCGGCCTGAGATCTGCCACAAGCAAGTCAAGCCGGGCTTTACCGAGAGTTTTCGGCGATGCCAGCTGTCGAATTTCGGCAGTTCCGATTCGAGGGGGGGGCGAGGGCCGACGATAGACATATCGCCTTTGAAGACGCTCCAGAGCTGGGGGAGTTCATCAAGGCTGAACTTACGAAGCAGGCGGCCGACCGGAGTGATGCGCGGGTCATGCTTCATTTTGAAGGCGACACCCGCCATTTCATTCATCGCCATCAGCTCTTCTTTTTTCTTATCGGCATCGACGACCATAGTGCGGAACTTATAGCCGGTGAAATTCTCCTTATTTTGTCCCACAACCTTCCAGCGATAGAATACGGGACCGCCGTCATGCAGTTTGATAAGAATCGCGATGACAATCAACAAAGGAGTCAGCAGGAGCAGCATGATGCCGGAGAAGAGAAGATCGAAGAGTCGCTTCACGAGCAGCTGCCATTCCTTATGTCTGACCGATGAATAGATCAGCACCGGCTGATCATACTGAATTTCCGTCTGGACGTGCGCGACGAGGCTGGAGAAGAAATCGGAGAGGATTACCGCTCTGACTCCCTCCTGCTCGCACAGCGCGAGCATATCGGTACAGTCGGAGATTTTGCTTGTTGAAACAGCGAAGACCACTTCCTGCACCGGGAAGCGATGAAGGATATCGAGCAGATCGTCCGGCGTTCCGATGATTTCCGAGCCGAGGATTTTTTTTCCGATTCTTGCCTTGTCGAAATCAATGAATCCGACGACATCAAACGCCCAATCGCCGTGTTCCGAAGCCTGTTCGAGGAATCGTTTTGCTTTATCACCCGCGCCTATAATCAGCGCTTTCTTCGTGTATCCGCCTTCCCGCCGCAGAAACTCTTTCAAATTCCTGATGAACACTCGATTCACGCAGAGCAGAAAGATATTCAAAAGAACGAACAAGGCGATAGTGGATCGCGGCGGCATATCAAAGCGGATGACATACGTGACAGCAAACAGCATCACGGTTCCGATGACAACCGTTCGCGCAGCGATGCCGAATTCGCGGGACAGCGGCGTCGCGCGATTGAAGAGATGCACTTTCTGAACGTTGAGCAGAAACCACCAGATCGGGATGATAATCGCGAGGATGTTATAGTAATCCTGGACTGACTGGGCGCTGCCGAAGAAATAGATTGCCCGGATCTCCGTACGCAGCGAGAACGCCGTGACGAAGGCAATGGCCGTCAGCAACAAGTCGATCGTCAGAGCGAGCACTCTGACCCAGATGGATCTTTCGGTAATTTGAGGCATTTCTTATCGGCGAACCGGCTGTTTAGCTGTGCTATCGAACCGCGGGCTAAGAGCGGGCATAGAACTCCGAGATCATGCCGGCGACATAGTCTATTTGCGCTTCCGTTAGTTCAGCGGATATCGGCAAAGCGAGTGTTTCCTTCGCGAGCGCTTCGGAAACAGGCAATTGTCCCTTTCGGTAGCCCAGAAACTCAAAGCACTTTTGAAGGTGCAGGGGTACCGGGTAGTAGACATCGCATCCGATTTCTTTCGAGCGAAGGAACTGCATCAGTTCATCTCGTCGCGGAGCCTTAATGACATATTGATGATAAGTATGATAGGCGTCCTTCGCTGCGACCGGTGTTTGTACCGGCAGGTTCCGCAAGGACTGATCATAGAGGGCGGCCAAAGATCGGCGGCGTTTATTCCAAGCGTTCAGATGTTTGAATTTCGCTACCAGAACCGCGGCCTGGATTTCATCCATCCTGCCGTTGATCCCAACGCGATCGTGATAATAGCGGTCGTGTCCGCCGTGGACGCGATTTTCGCGGATATTCTTTTCCAAATGCGCGTGTTTGGTCAGCACCATTCCGCTGTCGCCCGCGCCGCCGAGATTTTTGGTCGGGTAGAAAGAGAAGCAGGCGATGTCACCCAATCCTCCGGCGACCACTCCATTTCTGCTTGCTCCGACAGCCTGCGCGGCATCTTCAATCAAAGTGAGGTTGTGTTTTTCCGCGAGGGACTGCCAAGGTTTCGGTTCAATCATCTGACCGAAAAGATGCACGGGAAGCAGCGCTTTTGTTTTCTTTGAGATCAGCGAAGCCGAGTGATCAAGGTTCATATTAAAAGTATCGGGGTCCACATCGGCAAAGACCGGTTTCGCGCCGGCGCGGACAATAGAACCGGCAGTCGCGAAGAAGGAATAGGGAGTCGTAATGATTTCATCTCCCGGCTGAATATCCAGCGCCATAACGGCGAGCAGCAGGGCATCCGTTCCCGAAGAAACGCCGATTCCGTAGGGGACTCCAGCGAGCCGCGCCATTTCCTCCTCGATTTTTTTCACTCTGGCCCCAAGCACGAACGCCTGCTTATTAAAGATATCATTCATTTCAGCCATGATTTCATCGCGCAGCGTCTGATACTGGCCGACGAGGTCTAACATAGGAACTTTCACGCGTTCATCCTTGTAAAGTATGCTACAGTTTTTTCCAAGCCTTTATTGAATGGAGTAACGACACTATAACCGAGAATTTTTTTGGCTTTGGAGATGTCAGCCAATGAGTGTTTCACGTCGCCCGGCCGGGAGGGTTCATGAACCGGTTCCACAGCGGTGTTCAGCTGCTGATTAATCCCGTCGAGGGTATGCAGCAATGTGAAGCGGTCGCCGCAGGCAATATTGAAGAATTCGCCGGCGGCTCCTTCCGCATGACAGGCAAGGAGATTCGCTTCCACGGCGTTATCCACGTAGGTAAAATCGCGGGATTGCAGACCGTCGCCATGCATAATTGGCTGTTCGCCTTTTCTGATCGCGGTGATGAACTTGGGAATCACAGCGGAATATTGCGAAGCGGGATCCTGGCGCGGGCCGAAGATATTAAAATAGCGAAGCGCCACCGTTTCCAGTCCATAGACATGGTAGAAGGCCGCCAAGTATTTTTCCGTGGCGAGTTTGCTGACTGCATAAGGCGACATGGGAAGGACCGGCATTGTTTCAACTTTCGGGAGTGTGGGAGTGTTCCCGTACACCGAAGAAGACGAGGCTGCGACAACACGCTGCACTCCCGCGTTTCTGGCGGCCATGAGTATGTTGAGTGTGCCGGTAACGTTTACTTCATTCGAAGCCATCGGGTCAGCCACGGAGCGCGGGACGGAGGGCAGCGCGCCCTGATGCAGGATGAAATCGCATCCCTTCACGGCTTTTGCGACCGCGGATGCATCCCTTAAATCTCCCTCATGAAGCTCAATATCGTTTAAGAAGGCCGCAAGGTTTTCCCGTCTGCCGGTGGAGAAGTTGTCCAGAACAGCCACGCGATGACCGAGAAGCAACAGCGCTTCGACCAAATTCGAGCCAATAAAGCCGGCACCGCCTGTGACCAGATATTTAGAGCTTGCCATTTATGCTTCCAATGTTGGGTCTTTTCGAACGTAAGTATGACAGGGATTGATCATTCCCCGGATCGCACCGAAGATGTAGTCGACAAAGGAGCGATTCAGTCTGCAATGACAAGGCAGAGCGATGATATTATCGTTTTTGTCGCACTCGGACCGGATATCGAATTTGGCGAGTCTGTCATGAATGGCTTCCGCGCTGTAATACTCGCTTCCTTTGAGCAGAAGGACCGGGCGATCATCACGGCTTCCTCCTGGAATAGTCTGAAAGCCGAGCAAATTGAACAGTTCATGGAAGCGGACGCAGTTATTATTCCGGATAGCGGCGTATTCGGCGCGGCGCGGCCAGTGGATTTGCAGAGCTTCGCGGACCGCATTGCGTTTCCCCACATCCAGGCAGTGGAACTTATTCCAGATTTCCTGATCAGCATAATAGCGGCCGGCGAGGATCGCGCCGAAGGGCATCGGGAACCATCTTGTGAAATCATAAACGACGAGTGACCCGAAGCTGCCCGGCTTCAAATCCCGGTTTCCGTATTCAAGCGCATCTCTGCAATCCTCGATCAGCGGTTTATTTTCGAGGGCGAGGATTTCGCTGTCCGGACAGATGAGTCCCCAGCGATGCGCGACGAGATAGGCGTCGGCATCGGGATCTCTGAGTTTAAAAATGAACTGTTCGCCGAAGAGATTTTTGAGCAGGGACAGGTATGAGTCATCTCCGGCAGAAGCCCAGACGCCGATGGTTTGGTTTTTCTTGAGATCGAGGGCGCGCAGGGCGGACTGCAGAGCGAAGGGCCATGAGGGCATGAACGTGAAGTCGCTCTCGAAGTATTCGGCCAGTCGAGTATTGATAGCGATGACCGGTTCATCGGAGATGTTTTCATCGGTCAGGCAGAACGGTTCGATCCCGATTTTAGGTCTGACATTTTCCGGCATGGGATTGAACAGGATGGGATAGGGTTGAGTGCAGTATTTATGGAAGAAGTGCTGCAATTCATACCGATAGCTGACTCCCACGTCGAGATATTCGAAAGACGAATCATGGAACTGCTCGACGGCATGCCAAAAGAGATAAGCGTTCGCTTCAATCAGCCGTCCTTTTTCATTGGTTCCGCCGAAATGGTAGAAGAGCGTATTGGAAGTAACCGGAGTGAGAATGATTCCTCCGACCAACTCGTTATCCAGATAGGCAAGATAGAGTGTCTGTTCTTCCGAAAGCTCCTTGATGAGAGTTTCGGGATCATACCAGAGTTTTTCCATCTGCGAGAGGTCGCGGCTCTCTTCGACCCGGATCCCCGCTTTGCGGGCTTTTCGAATGCCCTGCTTAGCACGGGAGCGCAGTTCTTTCCACGCGATGTCCCGATTCAGGTGCAGGAGCGAGCCATGAGTAACGATGTCTTTTCCGATATACTGCACTGATTATTCTCCGCAAATGCCTGCCGGGATTCCGGTCAGGGTTTCCACTTGACCGCAGCCGGATAGAATCGGTTCAAGCAGGAAACATGGGCAGGGCGGTTCAGCCGGCTGTCTTACACAGTCCCAGAGATATTAATTATGCAGAGATGTAGGACTTTGCACACCGTTCCAGTAGTTATTTTCCGCATGAATATCTCTGCTGTTGACATGGCAGGCCAGAATATGCGCATACAGGCCATCAACGGTGGTCATGCAATTATACTGAAAGATAGGCTGAGCGTAGCGCAGTCTGTCATTGGTAATTCCGATGAAGAGGACAGCATGCATTCTATGAAACTTATTATGGTGGATAATCGCAGTCGAGTCGACGCCGGATCGAACCGTCAGGGCGTACCACGATGTTTCAAAGCTGTTTTGATAGATTTCAACGTTTTTCACCCAGTCGAGCCGTATCACTCCGCGTTCGCCGCTGCCGCTGCTATCACTTCCGCCGCCGTCTCTGAACCAGTTGCAGAAGATCTCTCCGCCGTCGACGATGTCCATCGTAATTGAGAAAGGATCGCATGTCTGGAAGACATTGTGTGTGATATCCACATTGGTTGAGGCACCGCAGTGCACGCCGAGTCCGGCTCTGAGGATAACATTTCTGCTGAAGACAGGCGGAATCCCGCTTGAGCGCAGCGCTTCGTTCAGGCTTCTGAAGTAGCAGAATTCGACCGAGCCTCCGTCGACATTTGATTCAATCGCGGTCCACGCGAATTCGAGCCGGCAGTATTTGAACTGCGGGGGAGCCGCGCCTTCGGAGAACAGGATTGTCCCCCATTCTTCCGGGTCGCGCGCGATCAGATCATCGGTTGTGAACACAATGAACTGATCAGGAGAACCGATGCAAGTCAGTTCACCGCCCGCGGAGACATAGATCGATTTTCCCGCGGAAACGCGAATGACGGTTCCCGGCTCGACGGTAAGGCTTCCTCCGGAACCGATATACAGGTTTCCATTAAGCACCCAGTGTCTTCCGGCCGTGAAGGTGACAGGAGAAGAAATATTGGTAACGCCCAAGACCGTATCCGGATAAAGCTGAAGCGTACCGGCATCGGCTTCGGAGCCATCAACACGAACATTCCGGGGCCAAGACCAGCCGTAATTTTCCTTGTAGTGGGAGCTGCCGAAGTTGGACAGGTTACCGTCAGCCACAACGATATAATCACCCGGATTCAGATCTTTGAATTCGAACCGTCCCTGCGCATCCGTGGTATCAACAGCGATCTGCCACTGCATC
>JAHIZR010000155.1 GCA_018814465.1 bacterium
ATGCACGACGCCGCGTCCGCCCTTCGCCGCCCGAATCCGGTCATAGTGCGCCACGATATTCGGCAGAATGCGAGCCACAATTTCCGCCCGCTGCCGCTTCAGTTCGTTCTCTTCGCCTTCCGTCTCCGCTAACTTCTCTTTCAACTCGGCCGACTTGGCGCTCTCTTCCTCGCGCAGCGCTTCCAACTCGGTTTCCCGCTCTTCCAGCAGCGTCGTCAACTCAACCGTGCGGCTGGTGTTATTGGCGATGGAAATCTCGAATTCCGCCACATGAGACTTCGCCCCTTCTATCTCCGTCGTCAGCGCATCATATTCCCGCGTGGTCTTCACGGAATAGAGCTGCTGCTGATACTTCTCAAGCTTCGCCTTGACTTCCGCCAAGGAAGCGGAGTGCTCGCCCGTTATCCGCGCGGCTTCCTCCAACTCAATTCGCTTGCTGCTGATAAAGATCTCGAACTCGGCGATCTTCGCGCCTAACTTCTCTAATTCCTCAGGCAAACTGCCGCGTTCGAGCGCGATTTCTGATAGTTCGTCGTCAATTTCCTGGAGTTCGGCGAGATTCTTGATCGTCTCGCGCGCTTTTACTTCTGATTCGTTTGTCGTCACGGTCACAAATTACCTCAAGCTACATACGACTCTGATACCGTACCTTCAGTATTTCCGGGGTACAAAAAAGGTGTGCGAAAAAAAATGCGCACACCTTGAAAGGGCGATAGTGTCTAAAATAAGCTCCGAGTGGCCTTTGCTGATTTGATTTAAGCAAGCCAACTTCTCGAAAACTATGTCTGCAATGAACATCGTATTCATAAGGAGCAATATAAGCTTAGGCCACTGGTGGGCCCACCAGGATTCGAACCTGGGACCGACGGATTATGAGTCCGCTGCTCTAACCGCTGAGCTATGAGCCCTTGTTAAAGGTCCACCCTTTTTTGTTTCCCGTCTGGCCGGCGGGTGGGTCGGTCCTTCCGGTATAGTCCACTTTGTTCTGGTCTACTGGTTAATAGCCCACGCAAGATGCGCAGTATTTTAATATACAAAACATGACCTTAATGTCAAGCGACCTTTTTTGCCTCTTTTTGCACTTAAGTCCATTATAAACAAAGGCAAAGCACATACTCTAACGATTTAAATAGAGAGGAGTCCAAGTCCCCATTTTTCAGATGTTAGAGAGAATCGGCGAAAGCAGCTCCCAAATCGCGTCCGGGTCGCCGAATTTGATCTCCAGACCGACCGTCAGCAAAGGCAAAGCATATCCCCAACTGCCCATGCGAGACTGATCCTTGGCCGTCGTCAGCACCAACTCAGCCCCCGCTTGCTGGGCGGTCTTGAAAACGGCTTCGCGATCTGCCGGTCCGAAGGGATGATGATCGGAAAAGGCTAACTTGCCGCAAACATTTATCTTCTTAGCTTCCAATGACTTATAGAGTCGTTCCGGGCGAGCAATACCACTGACTACAAAGCATTTACTGCTTGGATTCGCCAGCAGTTCCGAAGGCAGGAGAGTTTCCGCCGCAGCTTGAATCAACGGCTTGCTGAAGTTCGTCGCCAGCTTCTGAACCGATTCCACTTCTTCGCCAATAGTCACCAACGCTTGGGCGCGGCGCAAAGCAGCCGGCTTTTCCCGCAGCGGCCCTGCCGGAAGCAAGCGGCCATTGCCTAACGGATGCCGCGCATCCAGCATCACCAAATCGAAATCCCGATACAGCGGACGGTGCTGAAAACCGTCGTCCAGCAGAATCAGTTTCGCGCCGAGTTTCTCCACCGCATAGCGCGCGCCTTTGGTGCGGTCCGCTTCAACGATCACCGCGGCAGCCGGCAGCGCGCGCTTGATCATCAACGGCTCATCCCCCGACTCCCGCCAATCCTGAGCAGTCTGAACCTCGACCAATCCTTTCGCCAATCGGCCGTAACCACGACTCAAGATCGCAATCGCGTTCTGCTCACGAAGTGAGTCTTTTTTTACCCACAACAGCTCGGTCAAAGCGATCACCGTCGGCGACTTTCCCGTCCCGCCGACCGCTAAGTTTCCCACCGAGATTACCGGCACGGACGCGCGAAACGGCTCCCGCTTGTCCCAACTCTTGTGGTAGCGGCCTGCCGACCACGCATAGAGCCTGGACATGGGAACGGTCAGCCAGCGCGGCGGCGCCGCTCGATCCAATGGAAAATCACCTCGCATATTTCTTATTTCCCCCCAAGCTTGGCTTGGGGGGATAAAAGGGGGGTTCTACAAATCATATCTCAAAAATAAAGTCGGATGCACATACCACTTTTTAAACTCAAAACCGTCATCTTTCGTGAATGCTCCCTGAAAATTCCGGGAGATCTCGGCTTCACTCCCGAGGGCAAGATGTTTGTAGCGGTATTGCAGTTGCGGCTCAGTTTGAAAAGATGTTGGATTATTGCCGTATTCGTTGCTGTTCCAGTC
>JAHIZR010000156.1 GCA_018814465.1 bacterium
ATGGACATCGTGATATTCGGGATGCTCGTTGTAGCACTTTTCGAGCCGGTAGTTGGGAATCCGCTCTTCGAGATGATGAATATGATGGAAGCCGATATTGCCGGTGAACCATTGCAGGATGCGCGGCAGCTTATAGAAAGAACTGCCCTGCATGGCGGCATGCGCATAATTCCACTCCGGCCCGCGCTTCCAGTAAGTGTATTCGAACTGATGCTGAATATAGAACAGCCAGATTCCGAAGCCCGCCGCGAAATAGAGAATCGGAGTTGCGATGAGCAGGAAATTCTGAATACCGATCCACCAACTGAAGCCTGCTGCGAGAGCTAAAATCAGCAAGTCGGTAAAGAGCACATTGCGCTTATCTTTTTTGGAGTACTGTTTGGAGTCCGCTACCCGGCGATTGATAAACAGGAACAACACCAGCGGTCCCAATAATAAAAAGACCAGCGGATTGCGATAGGCGCGGTAGTACACGCGTTCCTTCTTTGACAATTGCATGTACTCTTTAGCCGTATAGACATCCATATCGCCGAATCCGCGCGCGTCCAGATTTCCGCTGCTCGCATGATGCAGGGCATGCTGTCGCCGCCAATAATAATACGGAATAAGCGTGAACATGCTGCACAGCACTCCGATGCGATTATTCAGCTTGCGCGACCGGAAAAAAGAGCCGTGACCGCAATCATGCTGAATAATGAAGATGCGAATCATGAAGCCGCTCGCGACAAGTCCCAGTCCGAGCGTCAGCCAGTAGGACACGGACAGCGACAGGAACATCAGATAGACCAGCGCGATAAAGGGCAGAAAGGAATCGGCGATTTGCCAGATGCTGGAGCTGAGAGCAGGACCTAAGTCCTGAAGTGATGGGGATGAAAGTTTGTTTTGAATAATGAAGCTCGCGATAGGTCGGTAATTAATGGGATATGGTTATAAGTATTATACGTCTATAAATCAATTCAGGTTTCGCTTTTACTCCCGCAGGGCGCGCACCGCTTCGAGAATCGGCACCATCTCCGGAGGATCCCATTCATCTCCGTAGACATGTTTATACCGGATAACTCCCTCGCTGTCCAGCACAAACACGGAAGAGTTGGGGAGTTGCGCCATTTGATGAATGCCGTAGGCGCGCATCACGGCTGAAACATCATCCGACAACAGGGGAAGCTCAACCTTCAATGAATCCCGCCACTTTGCCGCGACATCGGGAGCATAGCCGTGAATCACCGCGATTTGCGCTCCCGCCTCTTGAAAATTTTCCCGGTTCGAGTTCAGTCTAAGCAACAGGTCGCGGCTCAAAGGTTCCCAGTCCGCCGACCGGATAAACGCCACGACGAGATTCCCCTGCTTCAATAGATCAAGACTGCGTATCATCGAACCGTCCGTATTCGGTAGACAGAAGCCGGGCGCTTTGTCTCCGATTTCCGTTCCGATGGAATCCAGACTGTGAAAATTCCTGCACACCAGTCGCCCGCCGCTTCTTTTGGCGGGATGAAATTCGCAGCCGACTGCGCTTGCCACGGAATCGGTCCGCACATAGGGAACGCCGTTGTAGTCCAGATAGGAATTCTGGTCTTCCAGAAAGATCGGGACACAGTGCGCGCTTGTGGCCAGCACGATCAGCGGCAGCTCGTCGGGAACAATGATCTGAATCCGCAGCAAGCCGGTCGCTTGATTGAGGTTGATAAAACTGGTTTGCTTGTTCACCGAGAGTGCGGACAATTCAATCGTGCTGTCGATGTCGACACAGTGCACCATTGCGGTGGTCTCCGTGACGCGAGGCGCGGCTGTCAAACCTGCCGCCAGCAGCAGGCAGCAAACCGCATACAGGAATCTATGCAGCTTCACGGCTCGTGGCAGTCTCCAGTTGTTCCAATGGTGCGGAAGAGTCATATCCGACCCGCAAATGCAGGTCTTCCAGAATCAGATACATGGTCGGGGTTACCAGCAGAATCACGAAGGCCGTAAACAGCACACCGCAGCCGAGACTGATCGCCATCGGGATCATGAAACGCGCCTGAATCGAAGTCTCCAGCAGCAGCGGGAAAAGGCCGAAGAACGTTGTCAGCGAAGTCAGGATAATCGGCCGGAAACGCCGGACGCCCGCTTCGACAACCGCTTCTTCGGAGGTCATGCCGTTTGCTCGCGCGCGATTGACGAAGTCGATGAGCACCAGCGATCCGTTGACGACGACGCCTGCTAAGGCTACGAAGCCGAACATGGAAAGCATGCTCAGATCATATCCGAGGATGATGTGTCCCAGCACGGCACCCACTAATCCGAACGGAATGACGCTCATTACGATGAAGGGCTGTGTGAAACTGCGCAGCGGAATCGCCAGCAATCCGTAAATCAGAATCAGGGCAAACATGAAGCCTGTGTACAAGCTTCCCATGGACTCTGCTTGATTTCTGCGTTCTCCCTCGAGATCAACGATTAAACCGGGATAATCGCGCTGCATCTGCGCCAGGATACCTTCATTCAGCACCGTCATGATTTCGTCGGCATTGGAGATTTTATTATCGACGGAAGCCGTGACTTCGACAATGCGGCGGCGGTCGGTGCGTTTGATTTCGCTGTATCCGCGTCCATCCTCGACATAAGCCGCTTCGTGAAAGGGCACCTCGCCGCCCATCGGAGTTCGCAGCATCATCTGGTCGATATCCTCCAGTGATTCTCTTTCATCTTTCGGATAGCGCACCATGACCTTGACTTCATTGCGGCCGCGCTGCAGACGCAGCGCTTCGGCTCCGTAGAAAGCGGATCGCACCTGTGCCGCCAGATCGCTTTCGGTGATGCCCAGAGATCTGGCCGCGGGCTTGAGCTTCAGCTGCAGTTCACGTTTTCCTTCGGTATGCGAATCCGCGATCTCGGAGACGCCGTCGAAAGTGCCAAGGGTTTCTTTCAGTTTGTCGACCGCTGTCAGCAGAATATCGAAATCGTCATGCGAGAGCGCGATTCCGAGATCCGGTTGACCGGCCATCAAGTCGGAAGAGAAGACCAGCCGTTCGACACCGGGAATTTCACCCACTGCATCGCGCCATTCGATCGCGAACTTAACTGTAGAGATGTTGCGCACATCGGGTTCCTGAAACAGCATCAGAACCTGTCCCAGATTGCCGCTGAAATTTTGCGACGAACCATGTCCGGATTCCACGAACATGACTCCCGCCGCCGAGAAGACATGTTTGATATTTGAGATCGAGTCTTCGCGTTCCGCATCATACTTTACGACCAGTTCTTCGCCGATTTTTCGGATCTGATCAATGATCGCCTTTGTTTCCTCATAGGGTGTTCCCGGAGGCATTGTGAGCTGAACATTGACTTCGTCGGAGTCGATTTGGGGGAAGAAGACGAACTTAATGAAACCGCCGCCGAACAAGCCGATCGTCAGCAGGATGAAAGCCGTCGCGATCGCCGCGGTCGTGTAGCGGTTGCGGATTGCCTTGATCACAACCGGTTTATAAACATTTTGAATATAGCGCTGCAGCCATTCGTCCACGTGATGGCGGTGCGATTCGATTCGCTTCCAGAAATCCGCTTTACTGCTGCTGATTTTACCCGACAGATGTGACGGCAAGACAAAGAGGGATTCCACCAAAGAGATCATTAAGACGGAGATAACAATGGTGGGGATGACCGACATGAATTTCCCCATTGCTCCGGAGACAAACAGCAGCGGCAGAAACGCGGCTACCGTGGTCAGCACTGAGAAGATGACCGGGCCGGAGATTTCGATGGTGCCGTCAACCGCGGCCTTGAAAAACGATTTGCCCTGTTCTCGATGCGAGTAGACGTTTTCGCCCACCAGAATCGCATCGTCGACAACGAGACCCAGCGCCAGAATAAACGCGAACAGCGACAGCATATTTATCGAGACATCGAAGGCGGGCATCAGGAAAATCGCGCCGAGGAAAGAGACGGGGATTGCGATTGCGACCCAGAACGCCAGCCGCAGTTCAAGGAACAAGCCGAGGATGATCATGACAAGGATCAATCCCATGGTTCCGTTGCGCTGCAGCAAATCAAGTCGTTGCTGGAGAATCACCGACCAGTCCATTCCTACATCGACATGCATCGTCGGGGGAAGGCCGGCGTTGTATTCCGCGATGTATTCCCGCACCGTAGCGGCCACGTCTTTCGGCGACTGATTTCCGACGCGATAGACATTGAGCATCGCGGCCGGTTGGCCGTCGAAAGCAGTCTGGTAATCGGCGTCTTCGAAAGCATCCTTAATGGTTGCGATATCGGAGAGAAAAACCTGTCCTCCATCGGGGCGAGTGAGCACGGAGATTTGCGCGAACTCGTCACCCGTATAGCGTTTTTCGCGCGTGCGGATCAGCACTTCGCCGCCTTCGGTCTTTACCGAGCCGCCCGGCAAGTCCAGCGAAGAGCGGCGGATAATTCCGGCGACCTGCTGCAGCGTCAGGTTATAGGAGCGCAGCGTTTCTTCGCTGATTTCCACAGAGATTTCGTAGTTTCTGACCGCTGAAAGTTCGACCTGCGTGATATTCGGTTTTGCCAGCAATCCGTCCCGTATCATCTCCGCATGTTGAGTCAAGGCCAACTCGGAAGCGTTGCCGTACACAATGAGCGAAATCACTTCCATGCGTGCCAGCACACTGGTGATGACGGGTTCTTCCGCCTCTTCCGGGAAGGTGAGAATGCGGTCGACTTCCGATTTGACATCATTCAGCGCCGCGTCGACATTCGAGTTTTCGAGCAGTTCAATGGTAACCTGTCCCATGCCTTCGATGGCTGTGGAGCGAATACGCTTCACGTTATCCAGGCTGCTGACCGACTGTTCGATAGCTCGGACGATGCCGTCTTCGACCTCAAGCGGACCCGCTCCCGGGTAGGCGACGGAGACCATGATCCGGTCCGCTTCGATTTCCGGAAAGACTTCCTGCTTGATATTTTTTCCGATGATGAGTCCGCCGGCAACAAGCAGAATCATAAGCATATTGGTGGCGACGTGATTTCCCGCCATCCATTTAATCGCTCCTCTCATTGGGTCGACTCCTTCAGGACAGGCCGCAGTTTGGTGCCCTGTGCCGCGCCCACCAGCGCGGTTAACACGACTTGTTCGCCTTCACGGACTCCTTTGCTGATAAAAGCTTCATCGCGTGAAGTCCTGTCCACTTCCACCCGTCGTATATCCAAGGTGCTGTCATCGGCGACGATCCACACCACCGAATCGCTGCGCAAGGACGATCTGGGCAGCAGAATATTATGCTCGATCATCCTGCCTTCAATCGTGATATTCACAAACGCGCCGATATTCAAACCCACACTGTGCTTTTCATTCGGGGTAAACGGATTATCGATGCGTACCACCGCCTTGGCGAGCCGTCCGATCGAGTCGATCACACCGACGCCTCGGTGCACATAGCCGTCCCACTGCATGCCGTTCAGGCCTGCGACGCGAACGACAGCCGGTGAGCCGGGGATTTCCAGCCATTGCATTTCATTCAAGGGAAGCCGGACGTCGATTTCGACAAGATCAGTTGAATAGATTCTTGCCACCGCCTGTCCCGGATTAACGAATTGACCGAGATCGGCCATTTCATCGCGAATCCGGCAGTCGAATGGCGCGCGCAAAGAGGTGCGTTCCAGACTTAATTTGGCGCTCTCCAGACGCGCCTGCGCTGAAGACAGATTTGCTTCCGCCTGCTTCAATTGCGGACCATGCAGAACCAGCGCATCCGGTTCTTCCGTTGAGATGCCGCTATCTTTGTTGAGCCGTTCCCATTCCTGCGCGGCAACACCGGCTTGCGCTTTTGCGAGTGAGTATTGATACTCGGCTTGAGCCACGGCTGCTTCCGCTTGATCGACAGCCAACTGGTAGTCGATCTCCTCGATCCGCAGCATCATGTCGCCCTTCCTGAAGGAACCGCCGGAAACGAACTCAGGACTGATCCAGTCGATTTTACCGGAGACCTGCAGCGCCAGCGCAATTTCGCGGTGCGGGCGAACCGTGCCTTGCGCGTTCACGATGGCGGGCGCGTTCACAGCTTTCGCAATCATAGTTTCCACGAGCGCGCCGCCGTTAACAGGTTCGACGGTTGCCGGCTGTTTGCGGGTGGAAATCATGATAACCATCAGCAGGACAGCACCCACGATGATGAAAAGGGGGAGCAGCTTACGCAGTTTTTTATGTGATTTCTCTTGTGTCATTTCAGTGATGTCTCCCTGTGTAGTTTGCGCGTGAGCGCATACTCTTCGATAATCTCATCCGTCCAGCCGCCACCTAAAGCGGTGGCAAGATCGATGCGGTAGTCGATCAATTCACGGCGCGCCGTTAAGAGGCTGCTTTGCGCGTTATAGTGACCGGTCTGTGCCAGCAGCACCGGCAGATAATCTGAAATTCCCTGCAAATATTGATCGGTTGCCCGCCGCAGCGAGTTCCGGGCGGCTTCAGCCTGCGTCTCAAGATGCGCAATGCGTTCCCTTTGTTTGGCACCCTTGACGAGCGCGTCTTCCACTTCGCGAAACGCATTCAGCAATGTCTGTTTATACCCCGCGGCCAGTTCTCGATACCCGGCTTCCGCCTGCTGCGCGATGGCTTGTCTGCGCCCGCTTTCGAACAGCGGCATCGTAATTCCCGCCATGAGATTCCACAACAGATTATCAGGATCAAGCACTTCTTCCAGATCTTCGCTGATGCTGCTCCCGGTTCCGGTTAAGGTAATGCGGGGAAAACGGTCCGCGTTCGCCGCCGCCCATCTTAAGTCCGCCGCCGCCAGTCTCGCATGAGCCGCTCGCACATCCGGACGCCGCAGCATCAATTCGGACGGCAGACCGGCTTCGATTTCATCAACCGGCTTCGGCAGTTCATCAAGCGTTCCGCTGATGCCGGTTTTGGGATACTTGCCGAGTAGCACCGATAAGGCATGTTCAACCGTTGCCAGACTTGCGTCGACAGCCGCTTTACGGGCTTTGGATTGCGCCAGATTGCTTTGCGCCTGATAGACATCCAGTGAGGTCACGATACCGCGAGTGTACCTTTCCTTGACAAGATCGAGATATTCCTCATTAGATTGCACGGTCTGTTCCAGCAGCTTTTGCTGGGCGCGCAGCTCGACCGCCGCGAAGTAGGTTCGTCCGACCTGTGCGGTGACCGTCATCAGCGTTGCCCGCAGGTCATTCTCGCTGGCAATCAAATCCGCATAGGCCGCTCCTCGTTGGGAATACAGCTTTCCCCATAGATCGATTTCGTACGCGGCAGTGGCCCGCACATCATAGTATTCGAGGTCGCTCGCCGGGAATTGCGGAGCGAATTGCGATTCCCCGTTCGTATAGTTGCCGGCGACGGAAACCGTCGGCAGAATGGTTGCTCGCGCCGCGCGTTTGCCGGCCCGGTAGCGGTCCAGATTCGCTAAGGATCGTTCGACCGTCAGGTTTTCCGCAAGCGCCCGGTCGATGATACCATTGAGCGCACTGTCTTCGAACATGGGCCACCAGACCGTATCCTCGAATTCGCCGGACTGCACAATCTCAAGATATGAGGCAGGCACGTCATCTACCTTTGGCGCGGAATGTCTTTGCAAATATCCGCACCCTGACATCAGGATGAGAGGGATCAGCGCGAGGAACGCGCGTTTAGTCATTAGCTTTAGTTTCATATGATGAATTTGAGGTGTTTTCCTTTTGTTGGTTTTCGTCGCATGGCAGCAGCAGATCTGCTCTGTCGAGATTCGTGATGATATCCCGGAGCACAGCAACTGCCGCAGCAATTCGATCTTCACTGAAACCTTTTGTCGCGCGAGCGTGGATTGCCTGTGAAATTTTCATCACCTCGCTTGCAGTCATCCGTCCCTTGTCGGTCAGGGATATTATCTTGACCCGGCGATCATCGGGATGAATGGACCTTTCGACATATCCGGCCTCCTCGAGCGAATCAATCTGACGAAGTACCGACGGATGAGTATGTTCAAGGTGCTTGGCAATCTCAACCAGAGAACTCGATTCTCCCGTGATCTCAAGTTTGCCATAAAGAATAAGCAGCACAAAGGCTTCGGCCGATTTCAATCCGATCAGACTCGCTTCTTTGTCAAGTTGTGACCGAAACGCCTGTGCTGCCTTGTTGCACCAATAGGCTAAAATTTTCTGCGGATCTGATAGCATTGAGTAGGTTTGATAAATATTAGTTCTGAAACATGTAGCAGGCTACAGTTTATCATTTCTACACAATAAAGTCAAGCGATTTTTTCTCTATGTCTATATTCTAAATAATTAATAATTAAGAATATTAGTTCGATGTAAAAGAAAATTTTGTATAACTGACCATTCTTGCCTCATTTAAATCTGTGATTGAATCATAGCATCCGGTGCCTTGCTTCTAAAAGTTGTTTTTCATATACTTTGACGAATTGAATTATCATTATAGTCCTTAGCCATATCTCATATGCTCCTCTCCTACGCACCGTTCTTCAATAGAATCAACTTGATAGCATCGTTCTCCCTGATTGTTATGCTATTCTTCGGTTGTGCCGGAACCAAGCCTCAAGTCGCTCCCCTTCCGGATTTCAACTCAGCCAATGAGCGGCTCTCCTTAAGAAAAACGGGCAGTGAGGCGATGGTTGTCTCCGCGCATGCCACCGCGACTGCTGTGGGTGAATGGATTCTTCAGGAGGGCGGGAATACGGCGGATGCCACGATTGCCACACTGGCGGCATTGAATGTCGTGGAGCCGCAAGCCTCCGGCATCGGCGGCGGCGGCTATGCGCTCTATTATCATGCCGAGCAAGATAGCTTCTATGCGTTGGATTTTCGTGAGCGCGCGCCCGGCTTCATTGATATACCGACTTATTTTCAGCCGGAGGACTCGAATCGAGTCGCGCAGCGGTGGGGGGTAACATCGGTGCTCGTTCCCGGCTGCGCCGCCGGGTGGCATGAATTCCACAGCCGCTTTGGTTCGCTTCCGTTATCGAAGATTCTTGCT
The DNA here is from genome assembly GCA_018814465.1 of bacterium. GTDB lineage: Bacteria > Electryoneota > RPQS01 > RPQS01 > RPQS01 > JAHIZR01. The sequence goes on from JAHIZR010000156.1 coordinate 8,942, forward strand.
CCCGCCATTGACCTTGCTGAAACCGGTTTTCCGCTCACTGAGTATCAGTATCACAGCATCGAAGGCAAACTGGAGTACATGTCGAACGATCCGGCTATTTCCGAGGTCTTTCTGGAAGGCGATCATCCGAAAGCCGCAGGTGATACGATCCGGCAGCTTAACTTGGCCAAGCTCTATCGCCATCTTGCCGAAGCGGGACTCGATGCTTTTTATTCATCTCCGGTTTCCACTGATTTAGTCTCCTTTATTCAAGCAGGCGGCGGTACGATCAGCCAGCAGGATCTGGATGAGTATGAAGTCATCTATCGCAAGCCGCTGCGCGGTTTATATCGGGGTTATGAAATCGTTACCATTGGGCCTCCATCCGGCGGCGGCGTTGGTTTGCTGGAAGCGCTTGAACTACTGAAGGGTTATGACATCGGTTCCATGGAGCGGCTTGGTGTTGATTATGCTCAGACTGTTGCCAGCGCGATTCGGATCGCTCGTGAGAACTATCGCTACTGGATTGCCGATCCCGATTATTATAATGTGCCTGTGGAATCCATTCTCTCGCCGGATCGCGCGGAAGAGACTCGTAAACTGATCTTTCCGGGCAGTGTCGCGAAAAGTGTCAGCCCGATGACGGAAGCGCAGATCCTCGATTCGGAGAAAGGCAACACGACCCATCTCGTCGTCGCGGATAAATCCGGCAATCTAATGTGTCTCACGCAGTCCATCAATTACTATTTTGGTTCCTCCGTCATGGACCCGCAGTGGGGCTACATTCTGAATAACCTGATGGCGGATTTCGATCATGATACCGTCGGTATCAACTCGATTCATCCTTATCATCGTCCCGCCTCGACGATGGCCTGCACGATTATCAAGAAAGACGGCAAGCCGTTGGTGGTCATCGGCACTCCCGGGGGCACCCGCATCGCCTCCACCATGACGCAAGTCATTGTCGGCATGCTTGATTACAATCTATCGCTTGAGGAAGCGCTCGATGCGCCTCGTTTTTACACGGCGGGACGCAGGCTGGAAATCGAGAACCGCTTTTCAGAAGATGTCATGAACGCTCTTTCTGAATATGGCTGGAAGGTCGATCCCAAGGACGCCTATGACGCCTATTTCGGCGGCGTCAACGCGATCTATATCGATCCCAAAACTCAAAGCCTGATTGGCTGCAGTGATCCGCGCCGCGACGGCGCTTCCGCCGGCTTTTAATTCGTTATGATTACTTTAAACCATAGACTTTCTCTTTACCCCCGCAGGCTATCGTTGGCAGTTGCTGCGATAATGCTATTGGCGTTGATTCCATTGGCATATGCCCAGCCCGAATTGCCTGTGTCACCTCATCCCGATTATGACTTGATGGTGACGGCGGCGAAGCGCATGCAGGCGGCCGAGCGGGTTATCTACACTCACAAAAAGCTGATGGGGATCGTGAGCGAAGAAAACGACGTTAACCGTACGGGACTCGTCGGCGCGGATACATCGCTGATTACGACCACTCACGGTTCCCTGACGGCGAAAAGAACCGCCACCAACCCGGATTTCGCGGCTTACTTAGTCCGCTTGCTGAAATCGAAAGGGATCGAGAAGAATGATTCGCTGTTAATCGCGATGACAGGCTCACTTCCCGGTTTCGATCTGGCTGTAATTATTGCTCTCGACCTGCTCGAAATTCCGAATCTGCGCATCAGTTCGATCGGTTCATCGGCTTACGGCGCGAATCTGCCGGAGATGACCTGGTTGGATATGGAAGATATTCTCTATCGGGAAAGTTTGATTACCAAGCGCAGCGAATATGTTACTCTCGGCGGACAAAGTGACCTGATGAGCAACGTCGATTCCGTTAGTGTTCAGGAGATGCGCCGGAAATGCCATCGTCTCGGCTATCAGCTGCTCGCAGCGGAATCACGCGAAGCACAGCATCAACTGAGGAAGCAATTAATCGGAGATCCGCGGAATTTCGCCCTGTTGATCAACGCGGGCGGCAACGTCATGATGCTCGGACACCGCGACGAAGATGATTCCATTCCCGGCGGCTGGATCAGCGCCGAGCGCTCGGATTGGCAGCAGCATCGCACCTCCGACCCGATGGGGATCATGTTTGATTTTCTCGATGCCGGAGTTCCGGTGCTGAATCTGATTCAGGTTCATGATATCTGCATCGAAACCGGACTCCCCTATGATGCCCAGCC
>JAHIZR010000157.1 GCA_018814465.1 bacterium
CAGCGCGTTCAGTTTGAGGGTTTCACTGAAGAGATCGAAAGGTGTGGGAAAACGCCGCGCGGAGCGATAAGGTTTATCTTTGCCGTCTACCATCTGCGGCCCGACGATGCCCCATGACGATTCATTGTCCAGCGCCGTCACTAAAATACTCAGCGCTCCGGGAATCACTTCCGTATCGGGATTCAAAAGCATAACATGACGGCCGCGCGCTTCTTTCAGAGCTAAGTTGTTCGCGCGGGCAAAGCCGAGATTCTCTTTCGCCCGCAGATAACGGAATTGCGGGTATTGCCGCTCGGCGTTGCCGATGCTGTTATCGGAAGAATCGTTATCCACCACCATGACCTCGAACTGAATACTCTCGTGAGTTTCAGCCAGCGATTTCAGGCAGGCCATCAGTTCATCGCCGCCGTTATAGTTGACGATGATGACCGAAAGATCATATTGCGAAGCGGTGGAGGACATTGAAAAGTAAAAAGTGTGTCGTTTGAATCAGATCAAGTTATGTAATTCTTCTTCTGCAAGCAAGCAAATCGCGCTAACTGCTTGTAATTTTCTATATTGTTTAGCTTTGATACAATATCCTTATTCAGCAAGCTTGCGTTTCTGCCGGAAAAAAGGTACTATTGCGAGGTCTGCAAATAATTATTAGTAAAAGAGGCTATTTCATGAAGTTACTATTATCCATCATCTTAAGCGCTTTGTTAATCATATCTGTGGGCTGTATGCCGAAGAAGCCTGAGCCGGTCAAGAAAATGCCGCAGCAGGAACAGATGCCGCAGAATCCGCACGGCTCGATGACCGCCGGACCCAAGCTGGATCTGGAGGCGATGCTGGCCAATCTGCCCGAGGGGTGGAAGAAAGTCGAGGCGTCGTCCTCGATGCGGCTGGCGGAAGTCCAGTTGGAACGCGCGGCGGGTGATACGATGGACGCGACTTTAGCGGTCTTCCATTTCCCCGGCACGGGCGGCGATGCGACTTCGAATATCCGCCGCTGGCAGGGACAGATGAAAGGTCCGCACGGCGAGCCGGGCGCGGAAGTGGCGGTCACGGATACCTTGACGCTTTACGGCATCACGGTTATCACGACCGACATCACCGGCACGCAGCTTCCGTCGGGGATGGGCATGGGACCGTCCTCCGAGATTCCCGATTCCCGTATGATTGCTTCGGTGATCGAAACCGGAGTCGGCAACTGGTTCTTCAAATTCACCGGCCCGGCCAAGACCATCACCGCGCACGAAGCGAAAATCCGCGCCTTCCTGAAAACTGCCAAACTCGAAGAGGAAAATATTAACGAAAGTACAAGTACAATCAATGAACCTACTTCTACTTCGTCCCGAGCAAATAAACCCAGCGAAAGCCATGCAGTGACATTCAACCCGCCATTACGAGCCACAACTCAAGGCGAGGAAGTGGTGGTTTTTACAAGGCTGATCGGAGAAATTAGAAAATGGAAGTCTGACTTTTACCCAGCACAGTCAACTCCTCGACTCGAGTCAGGTATGCTGGTGTGGGATGCCACTGCTGGTTACCGTGTAGAAGTCCTGATAATTAAAAATGATGATGGAGGGATACACTCCGCTGTGATGACCACAAAATAGAACAGGTCACAAATTCCAACTGCACAGCTAAATAAAAGAATGAATGAACGCCGGACTCAAAAAGGTTCGGCGTTTATTATTGGGTAATCAGATAATGTGGTATTTGTCTCCTTGTTTGTCATCCACCATTCTTGTCATCATGGAAGGATCTCGCATCGCCGCATCGCCGAGTCCCTCAAGCTTGTCATCCTGAGGGTCGCACTGTACGAGACTTAGTTGCTTACGAAATCCGCGACCCGAAGGAACTCAGCCCCCTTGCCGTGCCTACATGTCTCCCCATTGTTCCTCTTGCTTCGCCCTTATACCTCATAAATACAAACTCGATTGCTGGCGATCATTCCTCTGTCTTAACTAACTCCTCTTTCGTCAGTACTATTTCTGTTGCCACGCCTGATTTGCTTGCTGAGGGCTCGTCCGATATGAATATCTCAAGGAAATAGATGATCTTCCCTCCAATTTGCAAGTAGCTCAAGCCATCACTTTGTTCACACTCCAACTGTATTCTTGTGGATTGACGAATGAATGCTACAAGGTATCCCAACGGCTCGTCGTAATCTTGACAATATCGACATACTTGATGGAATCCGCTCGCCAACTTTGCACGAATTGCTGCGTGGCTCAATTTCTCGTCTATATATTTACCGTCAATAATAATATACCTACCGTCTGAATCGCGCAGAACTACGTCGGCCTCTCCACTTGCAGACGCTGGCTCTACAAAGAATTCCAAGCTCTCTTGATGAACATAGGAATTCAAATCTATCATTAGTGCGCGTTCGCCGGACTTTCCCTCTAGATTCTGATCAACTGCTTCACGCATTCGTTGCCGATAGAACCACTCGCATCGCTGTTTATATTTCTTCAAAACGCCGATAATAGCATCTCGGCTATCTAAGCGTTCATCAATGAATTCGAGTATTGGATCAATTACTTCGTCGCGAATGATTTCGATGGCTTCGTCAGCGTTTCCGAGTTCGTATATCTCTTTGCCTGATGCAATACTCGCTATACAAAGTAGCTTATGGACATCATTCGCTTGAATGCTGATGGTTCTTTTCAATATCTCTAAACACATGACAAAGTGCTCTTCAATATTATCAGATGAATGAAACTGGTCTGTACCTTGACCATTAGTCGCCCGTTCCAGATTCTCCATGAATCTTGGGTCGGGCTTTGTTACGGTATGCAAAATCGCAGAGACAATGGGATGATTGCTCATCCAGTTTAAGAATTGTTTACATGAGCTATTAAAATGCATTGCTGTGCACTTCTGGCATCTTCTGACTCTTGCACGCAAAAGATATCTAGTTCTCTGAATAAGCTGCGAGTCCATTTATCCCTCCAATGATCTAAGTGATTTTCTAATTTGTTTGATTGATCTGTCCATACTTCCGAGGTCATCTACTAAGGATATGTTGGAGTGACATCCTCTACAGACTACGGTCTCATTTCTCACGATTTGACCTAAATTAACCCAATTATGCAACGCACATCGTTGACATTGAATCTCAATCTCTCGCTTATTGAAATTGGGCAGATTGACCATTATTGAAATACGAAACATTGCTTAATTGAATTCTTGTTGATTCTCGGAAAAATTATATCATCCTTACTGACCTAATAACATACAAACTCCCCTCTTAACTAACAATAACTTTCGAAAATAGTCCAAACAATGCCTTCAGACCCCCCCTGCCGTCCCATTTATTCGCATCCTAAATATACACAATATAGTACAAATACCACTTGACAAACGCTGTTTTGTGTCGTATATTACTCTGTCGTGTTGCACAAATGTTCATTAATGACTGGCTCAAATTTCAGGTTTTAAGTTTCCCGTTTCAGCTTTTTCTTCATGCCCATCTTTCGGCTATATACGATAATTGTAATTGCTTTAATTCCTTATTATTTAAAGTCTAAGACAGTTCGTTCCGCCACTTTTTATTCTATTCCCTTTATTTCAAGAGGTTGCACAGCATCAATTATTTAGAAATCGTCCCGCAAAAAACAACCCCTCGACAGTGCCGAGGGGTTGAACCGCTGATTAAGAGAGAAGGCTTGTTTTACGCGGGATAGCGTCCCGTGACAAGACTCTCCATTTGTGAATTGTGAAACTCGGCGTTGTCCAGCCGCGCCTTGATGAGGTCGCCCTGCGAAATGATGCCGACCAGTTTTGCTTCCTTGTTCAAGACCGGCAAGTGACGAATCCGGCTGGAGTGCATGATCGTTTGCGTTTCATCCACGTTGTCATCGGGATGTCCGGAGAGCACATGCCGTGTCATGTAGTCCGAAATCTTGAATCCGGCCAGCGCGGTGGGTGTGATCGAAACCAGACGCAGAATGTCGCGCTCCGAAAAAATACCGAC
>JAHIZR010000158.1 GCA_018814465.1 bacterium
CAGCTCAGGTTCGATTGATGGAGCATCGTTTACATTCGCCTCGCCCGGCGTGGGATACATTTCGCGGTATTCACCGGTTCCATCGGGATAGCGGCCATAGCTCACATCCGCTCGCTGCACTCCAAAATCGATCTCATCGAGAATTCCGTCTCCATTCGACAAAATGAGCACTTCACCATCAGCGGATATCTTGAAATTCGTATGCAGTCCGTCCTGATCTTCGTCATTGTCAGCCCAGAGCATCATAAATTCCCCCGGTGCAAGAAACGTATCCGGCAGACTCCATTGCTGTAAATCATCTTCGTTGTCCGTAAGATAGAATCCGGAAAGCGCCAGCGTTTCTTCACCGAAATTGAAGAGTTCTATCCAATCATCGAACTCTCCATCCTGATCCGGCAAGGTTACAGTGTTGGCGGCAAGAAACTCATTAATCGCGATTGTCTGCGCTGATGTTATTTGCGCGGGCAAACCGCTGATCACAAGCACAATCGCTGTCAGGCAATTCTGTATTCTGCCACGAAACATGAAAGGAAATCTCATTGAGCAGGAACGACGGTGCGAAATCCGATGAAGTAATAGAGGTAATCCGGTACAGAGAAAGTGCGATTCGTGGAGCGCAGATATCGCACATCGCTGCCCCAACTGCCTCCGCGCAAGGAATGCCATTCTCCCGACTCGGGTCCGGTTGGATCGGTCAACGCATCGGCTGTATATAATCCATACCAGTCATGACACCATTCATACAGATTTCCGGCCATATCGTAGAGTCCATAAGCATTGGGAAGCTTCGAAGCGACCTGCTGAGATCCAAAAGCAGAGGCGTCTCCTCCCAGTTCAAAGGAGTTTGTATACCAGACGGCGTAATCGCTGACTTCCGCCGTGTCACTTGAGGTCGCGGGATAGGGATCGTAGTCGACTCCCCAGTATAAATCGGTGGTCGTGCCGCCCCGGCAGGCAAACTCCCACTCCGCCTCGGTCGGCAGCCGGTAACCGCTTTTTGTGAAGTCCGCCGAAACTTCGTTCAGCTCACATAAATTCCCGGGGATTCCATTAATCGAGGAATAAGTATACACGGAATCAAAGCCTTCAGCCGCACTGCGCGCATTACAGAACAGGACTGCGTCTCCCCAGTATAGCTGATAGGCAGGATAGCCATCACCAGCACCATAAGGATTATTCCAGATTGGAGTGGTATAGTCGCCGTAGTGAGCGCTCATGAGGTTATCGTATTCCTGCTGAGTGATTTCAGTCGAATCCATCCAGAAGTCATTCTCGAACGAGACTGTGTGAACCGGCTGCTCGTTATCGAATCCGGATTCCGATCCCATCTGAAGACTCTGCCCGCCAGCCGGAATCAGCTTCATCCCGTCAGGCGTGAAGGTCTGCTGTTGTTCATCGTTATTATCGTCGTCGCTTGAACAGGAAACGACAAACAGCAAGCACAGAATAAAAACAGCGAGAAAGGCGCGCTTCAGTAGTAACATCAGTGACTCCCGGGTCAAAAAGAAGTTATTTCAAGTATACCAATTTTCGGGTCGCGGAAAATGCTCCCGCCCGCAGCGTACATAAGTAAAGCCCGGCGGCAAGATCATTCCCTGAATAGTCCGTGCCGTTCCAGTTTACAGAATACTCTCCCGGCGTCAGCGTCGCTTGCGTCAGCACTCCAACCTGCGCGCCGGTGAGGTTAAACACAGACAGGGATACTTTTACCGTCTCGGCAATCCGGAAACGAATTGTGGTCGTGGAGTTGAAAGGATTCGGGAAATTCTGCAGCAGTTCAAATCGTGCCGGAATTGATGTCGCTGCGCTCGAAGTTCCCGGTCCGCTGCTGTCATTCTCCGCCTCGAAAGTTGGTCGCATCCGCATGAACTCGCCCGTACCGTTGGGATAGCGTCCAATGCTGGAATCGGCGATTTGACCCGAATAGGAGATTTCGTCGAGTATTGTCTGATCAGGAGCGAAGAATGTAATGGAGCCCGTCGCGGACGGCTCCCAATTCAGATGCAGTCCCTCCTGCTCGATATCATTGTCAGCCCACACAATCAGATAGTCGTTCGCGGCGATGGACGTGTCCGGGAAAGTCCACTTGTCCGGATTGTCACTTTCATCTGTCAGCGAAAAGCCCCAAAGAGAGACTTCATCGGAAGTGTTATTATAGAATTCAATCCAAGGATCGTACTCTCCGTTCTGATCAGCCTGAGTCGAGCCGTTAACTGCAAGCAACTCGTTCAGCACGATCTCACCCGGCTCCAGCGGATTCAAACCGTAGACACCGGGAAAATCGTTCGCATACCGCAGAGCGCGCGCGATCTCGCGTGAATGATTGTACTCCCATTGAATCGCGCCGTCAGCATCCACCTCAAAGATTCTGCCGCTGGTCGATTCTACAATAATGGTGTTGCCGTTAGCTAACCGCTGGCAGCCTCCGAGATGATTTGAGTAAAATCCCGCAGCCGTATACGTCCATGCCGGCGCACTCGGATCGTACGCGCTTCCCGCTTCCCAGATGTAATTACCGTCCTGATCGTAGGGCGGATTGATCTCGGCCACGATCGAAGTCCCCTGCCCTTCCCGGTTGTTAAAGACCAGAATATTCCCCGCACCCGGCAGACCTGCGGGAATCCAGGCGCTGCAATGGGCAACATTCAAATAGCGCGTCCCCGGAGCGTCGTAATTAGTGGGACAGCCCCAGCGGTAGAGAATATCGCCGCCCCGTCCGCGAGTA
>JAHIZR010000159.1 GCA_018814465.1 bacterium
ATCCACAATATAATATTTTCCTGTCAGAAGAGCTTCACAGAATTGTTTAATAAAAAGCCGGATTGCCATCAGATCACTTCGGTTCTGCGGAGACTTTGACGTTGACAGCATCGACAGTAATATTCGCAGCAACTGTTTGCTCATCATAAACGCAAAAAAGGGTGACTATATTAGGCTGATTCTCACCGAGTCTTATAGATGATTAATAGCCTGAACTAAGACCTCTTTATTGATAAAAGAAGTAGGTCATTAATATTGTTTAGACGATTATTCTAAAGAATACAATATTTTACAGTAAATGGAAGTTCATAGTTTTTTTTCATTCTTTCGCTAAAATACTGGACATCCTTCCAGTTTTGTATTATGTTTTAGATGAAGAATAAGGTGTGATCACGATGCGATGAGACACACTGGCATTCTACTAAGGAGAAATCGCGATGCCTCGATTTACAGTCAAACAGTCGAGACTGCTGTCACTTACGGTGATTGGCCTTTTGGTACTGACCGCAGTTTGGGCAACTCTCGCTGAAACTGGTCCGGACGGTTTGTTAGTTCGCGAGCGCTACACGTTAGCCTCGGGAACAGTGGAAGTAACCACGACGCGGGCCTATACAAAATTTGTTGACACAGAATCCGGCGCCTTGATCAAGCAGTTTGACATGCGGATCTATGCTTTCAGTCATCAGGAGCGGCTGTGCGTCGCCTTCAACGAAGACCGCGAGCTGATCCTATTGGACTATCCGGCACTGACAACAATGAAGGTGTTGGACAAAGTGGACAACGGAGGTCCAACGCACTTGGTGTTTTCGCCAGATGATGGATATCTCGAAGTGCAATACTGCAATCACTACCCGCTTACCGATGAGGATTTTCAGGATCCCGTATTTGATAAGACTCGCTTCTGGGTGAAGCTCTACAATCTGGAGACAGGCGAGTCGATTCCTGAAGTCAACGGGATTGCTCCCGGTGAGTTTTCTGAAGATCCCGGGATTTACAAAATGGCAGACGGCCGGCTATTTGACCTGAAGGCAGTCCAATTCATGAATTCGGACAATCGCTGAAAGGGAATACCATGTCAGCACGAGAAAGATATGGACGCACAATCAGCGCAGCCTGGACTGCCGCAACCACGTTAGGACTGATCTGGATCGTTTTTGTCTGCGCGTCATTTTCAGATTTTATTGTTGCCCAGCAGGTTATCCCCGTCAACAAACACGGGAATATTATCGGGAATGTCATCCTCTACAACCTGGTCAACACTGGTAATCCTAATAATCCATGGAAGGTCAACGTGGGCTTCTTCCCCGCCAATGGGGATATGAATATTATCCAGAACTGCCATCTCAACTGGTGGCAGATCGCGCATCGGAATGACCGGCCCGGATACCCCCGCCAAGATCTTCAAAATGGGAATACCCTGCCGGGTAATCCGGGGGATGATAACGATCCATCCTACTACACGAACGATGATCGCGCCAACAATGGCAGTGGCTGGCCGGGCGTGTATGCTAATAACGGTTGGTGGATGCAGGATAGTCCTGGACCCGGCAACGGCATCAATTTTGAAACTTCGCTGGTTGAGCAAATCAACAACACCGTCGAAAGACTGGTAACCTTCAATTGGGGAATTCAGGCAAACGGAGGAACAGTCACCGGGCTCGACCATCCGAATCGCATTAATAACCTCTCCTATAACCAGCCGCAAATTCTGAACAACAGCGGTTTTGGCAACTACTGGAGTGATGTCACGCCTGTTGTGACTGTCATCAATCGGCGCGGCGGTAAAGTTGAGATTCCGAAGGTTGCCGGTGGTGCGACGATTGGTTTCTCGTTCCCATCGGACGATACGGGCGCCTGCTATAATGTTACCCTGTTCGCAGAGGTAGTCAATGGTACTGATACCAGTTGGGTTCAGGTGCGTCATTGGAATTTCAACGGCGGCAAGACGCGGTATTACAGGCCTGATCTGCCGAATGCCACCGGCCGTTACCGGCTGGTCAATGACAGCAATCGCGACGAGTTGCGGGTCCGGCATCAGTGGCTCCCGACTGTGGAACCATCAACACCCTCCTCGACTTATTCCATTACGAGTCACAGCGTTGGCGCGGTTGATGAATCGGCTATTGAATTCAATCCGGCGCTGACGACCGGCGGTTATGTATCGATCATTGCCGACAATTATGATACCTATGAGATTCCGCGCGGTTTCGGGGTGGGACTTGCTGACCAAGTCTGCTGGGCGTTTCCGCTGGAATCCGATCCCACGATCCCGATTATTTATAATGGCGGCGATCCGATAGGTGGTCTCACGCTGCCGGCCCGTCTCACGATCAACATTGCCGCGGCGTTCTTGGACGGTTTACCCAGTGAGTGGGCTGAATTCGACGTGACCGTGAGTTATGCGATTAATCCCTTAGGGGATTATAATGACATAACCCAGAGGGTCACAGGATTCTATGACGGGATCAGTTGGACGCCGATTGAGGTCTTGATTCCGCCTGTTATCTTCTCCTATGACATACAGGTCTGCCTGTCGGCTCTGGAAGTGCCGGGAATGCAGGTATTCCTTGATGCCGCTACGCTGACCGGCGAAGGGGATTATGAGCCACAGGAAATTCCTTGTGATCCGGTGGACGACTTGGTGGTTATGTGGTACTCCGATGATATGATGCCAATACTGAAATTCACGGCGCCTCAGAACGGCATCTACACTGTTTACAGCACTACGTATCCGAACCATGACGGAAATCCCCCGGGACCGGACTGGCTTCCTGAGGGCAGTATCCTCGGTGCAGCAGGAGAGGAATTATGGTGGGAAGGATTCCCGACCGAAGATCTATACAAGAATTATATCGTTGTAGCCGAGTGTGAGTCAACGCCTCCGATCCCGCCGGAGAATGACAATTGCGAGAATGCAATTGCTGTGACGGAGGGAATGATTCCATATACGACAATTAATGCAACAACTGATGGTCGTGATGAACCGGAATTCTGCGATTTCGCCTCGTATTCGCATATCGAATCCGATGTCTGGTTCCTGTACTTCGCTTCGTGCAGCGGACTTGCC
>JAHIZR010000160.1 GCA_018814465.1 bacterium
CCCAAGTTGCCGCGGCTTCAGTCAAACGAGCCGCCATTAACAATTGAATCTGCTTCGCTTTCGGATTGTCATCGCGGACCATCTGCGTAATCCGGCGCGGAGTCGGAAATTCTCCCTTGGGAAACAGCTTGGCCACTTCCCGGTCAAAGCCGCGACGTCCGATATAACCTTCCAGCACGCCGACGATACCGCCCACGGCCGGTCCGTCCGGAGTGAGAATCGTGAAGCCCAATTCACCAGCCGCTCCGGTCGCGCCGCGATAAAGCTCGCCGTTGATAAAGATCGATCCGCCAACACCCGTTCCGATGGCGATCGCGATAAAATCCGTCAAGCCGACTCCCGCCCCCCAAAGATGCTCGCCGATCCCGAAAGCATTCACATCGTTATCCATCACGGCAGGCAGATTCAAAGCATCCGAGATAAGCTTCCGCAGCGGAATATTGTCCCACGTCGGAAAACTGGGAGCTTCCACCACCCGCTCGCAAGCCAGATCGACAACGCCCGGCGCGCCGATGCCGACGCCTTCAATCGCAACCTGATTCGAGGAAATCAGTTCCGCGGAAATCTGCACGATTACGCGCAGCACATCCTCGATACTGTGAGAATCGGGAGTGGAAGTGGTTTCCTTTGCGATCAGTTTGCCGGACCGCGTCACCAGTCCGATCTTCGTATTTGTTCCCCCGATATCTATACCCAGCGCAACTGCTTCAGACATATAATTACTCGGAATCGGAATTTTCCTAATCATTACTCTATTTCAAGACGCATACGATTGCCGCGATCGCGCGTGACAAATATCTGGACTTCAGGACGCTCCTTGGCCAGCTTGAATTGCGTCCTCAATGTCTTCTCGGAAGGAAGTGGATAGTAGAAGATCACATTCAGCTCATGCTCAATGTCTTCAATGCGAACGGTCGCCGTCTCCTGAACGAGATTATAGTCAATGAACAGGTTTCCCGTCCCCAAGGGAACGCGGGCCGCCGTCCGTCCCCAGGTTTTCGGCAGTCTGGGATCGATCTTCAACTCATGATCCGCCCAATTGGGCTGGATGCCAAGATAAATTTCCGAAATGTTCTGGAGGGCTTGCGCGCTGGCGGACAAATCCGGACGCCCCTCATCGGTCAGCATGCCGGGAACTGGTCCGCCGCGAAGAACCGCTATCAGACTATCCGAGTCGGAAGTCGACATCAATGCCGAAGATGTTGTGAAACGATACCGGATCCAACGCTGCCAGAGGAAGGGATTCCAGTCCGGGGCATGCTCGATCAGCTCAACGGGAGTGCGGCTGATATGGTTGAATCCGTAGCGCGCTCCCGCCTGCAGAAAAGCCGCGGTATCCGGATAACTTGAGGCAATTATTGCTTTCTCTCCCGGAAGCTGCAACGGATCGGCTTCCTCATCCTGCTTCGCTTCACTCTTTCCGCGTCGAGATCCTTGAATAATCTGCGCATTCCGGTAGCCGCGAGAGGATGCTTCAAAAGCGTTCTGAGCCTGTTTCGTGGCATCCAGAGCTTTCCGGCGGTATTGTCCGGTCGGAATCGACTGGCCGCGCAGCGAACTGATCTCTTCCCCGAGATTCATCAGATTCGCAAACCGAACATAAGCCAGCGCTTTCTGCATCAGCGTATCTTCTATCAACGGATTCAGAATCGCGCTCTCATGCTCCGTATAGTCCGCATCCAGCATCGCCAGCGATGAAATCACCCGTGAAGCAAAATCGGACAGCTTGCTATCCTGCAGGATTCCGTACTGCGAAACCGTGCGCACCGCGTTCGCGCTCCAAAGGATGAGCTCCTCCTCGGAGATCCTAAGCGGACTGTCCCCGCTTTGCTTACGCTCCTCGTCCTGCAAAAGCAGCGGCTGGGTTCGCGAATTCAGCCATAAACCCGCGGCAAGATCGGAAAAGACCGCGGCGTCTTCCGGATTGATGTATGAGACATGTTGCTTTGCCCCTAACAAACTTGACTGCAGCAGAGCGATCGCCTGATTTGCCTGATCGTCTTCCGTATTCACCGAAAAAGCGAACCGCCGGCCATAGCCCTCGACTGTCATTTGCTCAACTTCCTCCGCGTCCTTCCCCAAGTATTCACGAACAGCGGCAATGGCTTCATCATGATTATCCGCTCTTGCCAGGACAATCTGAGTTGTGCGATGCCGGGGAAGATTCAGATGAATGAATCCGTCACTATCAACCAGAGCCATCAGATCCTCAACCGGAGGTGAAAATCCGAGGCAGGGATTGCGATACTCTTCATCCGGCCAAATCCAGACTCCTTTCCCCGCATCCACCCACTTGGGTTGCTTTCGCGGCCCACTGCGCTCTGTTCCCGGATCGCGCCAAGACCGGTATTCGAGCGTAAGCAACAAAGACGTCCCCGGTTCTTCAGCATCGGCTCGATAAGCAACGATTCCCGCTTCATTAGGCAATACATAAGCTTCGTACAGAGAGCGCCCCTCATTGTCCAAGGTTGCCAAAGACCTGAGTGTTCGTCGAACCCGGATCGAATCCATCTCGCTGGCGCTTGCGCCTCCCTCTCTTTGATCCCAAAGCCCTGCGGTTAAGCCATCCGCCCAGCCGCAGGAAAGGGAAAGCTCCTGTCGGCTGCCATCGCTCAAAATCCCTAAGGACAAATCTCCCCATTGAGCAGTGGCAACGTGAGGGATTGTTAATTCGACATTTAACCGCTCTTTTCCCGATAAATATGGATTATCAGGACTCTTCACGTCGGTTCCACACCCCCCAAAAAGCAAGAGGAGCAAAACCGTTAGTTGTAAGTGCAGATGCTTTTTTTGCATGATGTTAATGATAAGAATCCCTCCGTAGAAAAGCAACTAATTCACTCAATATCAAGAGGTCATCAGGCATTCTATGATGATCCTCTCCAGCCGTTGCGGCACTCGCGAATGGAGCGAAAAATGCTTATATTTCACATTAAATCAAGGAACTAAACCTTGCTAAAATCGTAATAAATAAGTCGATGCAACGCTATCAACAAATCTGCGCAACGACTTGACCTGAAGGTCTCTAATCTTATACGAGTAAAGCTATGTCAAAGACCCCGCCCTCTCCAGATAAAATTCGAGAAGAAATCAGCGAATTCCTCCATGATAAATATGGCAGCAACGTCGCGATCGCCGATATCGATGTAAATGCTCCCCATGAAGGAACAACCGCCTATTCTAATAAGCCCGTACTTGAAGATATTGACTTTAAGCTCAAGCCGATGGAGTTGGAAGCCTATCTGCAGCAG
>JAHIZR010000161.1 GCA_018814465.1 bacterium
GACCGGCTCGGCGCGTGAGCGACTCGGCTCGGCGCGAGTTAAGCGATCCTGCTCGGCGCGTGAGCGACCGGTTCGGCGGTTAAGATTCCGGGCACCCGGGGACGGGCGCCTCGGCGGTTAAAAAATGACAGTTAGCTTGCACTAAGGCTTCGGCAAAGTTTGAAGGTACTCATTGATGGCTTTGGCAGCCTTGCGTCCGGCACCCATTGCCCGAATCACGGTGGCCGCGCCGCTGACGATGTCGCCGCCCGCCCAGACGCCGTCGCGCGTCGTTTTGCCGGTTTCCTCGTCCGCGACAATGGTGCCCCACTTGGTAACTTCCAAGCCGGGAGTCGTGCGCGGAATAATCGGATTCGGTGAATTGCCGATGGCGACGATCACCGTATCACACTCCATCTCCCATTCACTGCCCTTCATCGGCACGGGACGACGGCGGCCATCCGGCCCCGGCTCGCCCAATTCCATCTTGATGCAGCGAATGCCGATCACCTCTCCCGCCTTGTTGCCCAGCACTTCCACCGGATTGTTCAGCAGCCGGAAGTCGATGCCTTCCTGCATGGCGTGATGCACTTCTTCCTTACGGGCAGGCAATTCTTCCTCGGAACGGCGATAAACCAGTGTGACTTTGGCTTTTGAAACCCGCCGCGCCACGCGCGCCGAGTCCATCGCCGTGTTGCCACCGCCAACAACGACCGTATGCTGGCTGTCGCGGATCGGCGTGTCATTTTCCGGGAAATTGGAAGCGCCCATCAGATTGACGCGCGTCAGGAATTCATTCGCACTGTAGACGCCCGCGAAGTTCTCGCCCGGCACGTTCATCATCTTGGGCAAGCCCGCGCCGGTGCCGATGAAGATCGCGTGGAAGCCCTGCTCGAAGAGCTCATCGACGGTGATGGTCACGCCGATGATCACGTCGTACTCGAACTTCACGCCTAACTTGCGAATATAGTCGATCTCGGAATTTACGATCAGACGCGGCATGCGGAATTCGGGAATCCCATAAGCCAGCACGCCCGCCGGACGATGCAACGCTTCGAAGATCGTCACATCATGTCCTAATTTTACGAGGTCTCCGGCGACGGTCAAGCCTGCCGGTCCGGAACCTACGACGCCGATCTTGAATCCGGTCGGCGGCGCGGGAGGAGGAATCGGAGTGCCGCCATTGGCGCGTTCCCAGTCGGCGACGAATTTTTCGATATTGCCGATAGCGACGGGATCATGCTTGAAGCCTTCGATACAGCGCGCTTCGCACTGCTCTTCCTGCGGACAGACGCGGCCGCAGATGGCAGGCAGGGCGTTCATATCGTGCAGGATATTCGCCGCTTCCTGAAAATCGCCTTCGCGAACCTTTGAGAGGAAACCGGGAATATCGATTCCGACCGGACAGCCTTCGACGCATTTCGGCTTCTTGCAGACAAGGCAGCGGCTCGCCTCGCGCATCGCTTCTTCCACGGAATAGCCTAAGGGAACTTCGGTGAAGCTGCAGACACGCTCCTGCGGATTCTCCTCCCGCATAGGAGTGCGCGGAATACGTTCGCGCTTGGGTTTCTTGGTTTCTTCCGCCATGTTAATTCGCTCCCTTCGTCAGGCCGATGTTGCAGCGATGGGCTTCCCATGCTTCGACAGCTTTTTTCTCCTGCTTCCGGTAGGCCTGATTGCGCAGGTTGAGTTCATCAAAATCGACACCGTGCGCATCGAACTCGGGGCCGTCGACGCAGGCGAACTTGGTTTCACCATGAACCGTCACGCGGCAGGCTCCGCACATGCCGGTGCCGTCCACCATGATCGGATTCAGCGACGCCATTGCGGGGATTTCGAGCTTCTTGGTCAGCAATGCGGTGAATTTCATCATCATAATCGGTCCGACGATAATCGCCTGATCGAAGTGCTTGCCTTCGTCGTGCCATTTCTGCAGTTCGTCGGTGACCAGACCTTTATCGCCATAGGTACCGTCATCGGTGCAGATGCGCAGCTCATCACAGATATCGCGGAACTCGTCTTCGAGAATCATCAGATTCTTCGAACGCGCGCCGATAATGCCGCAGACTTCGTTGCCGGCTTCCTTGGCCGCCTTGATGATCGGCAGCAGGGGGGCGGCGCCCAGACCGCCCGCGATGGCGATCATGGTTCCCCAGTTGTGGATGTGCGTCGCCATGCCCAGCGGTCCGACGACGTCGATGAAATGATCTCCGGCTTTCAATTCAGCCATCTCGATAGTCGACTTGCCTGCCGCCTGAACGATCAGTCGGATCAGACCGCGTTCTTTGTCGGTGCCGACCACCGTCAGCGGAATGCGTTCACCGTGATCATGACTGCGCACAATCACAAATTGTCCCGCGTGATGCTTGACCGCAATCAGCGGAGCTTCCACCCAGTATTCGTGGATGTTCTCCGCCAGCAAATTGCACTCGTGGATTTTGAATTCGCTCATTCTCGGAAGTCCGTTTCTCCGTTCATGCTTAAACATTTAAAAACCTGCCGGCGCGATCCATCGCGGAGCGGAATCGGAGCCTCCATGACTCGGCGAATCCGGTCCGGCGTGGTAATGGCAGGATCATATTCGATAACTGCTTTATGCTCGGAAGCATAGGTTACAATGGACGCGATCCCCGGTTCCATCTCGTATAAACTGGTAAAGAATCCCGCCGTCCCCTTGCAGCGGATGCCGTCGACTTCGCATTCAAGCTTGGCGACGGCATTGCCCTGAAATTCGGCGGCGGTGCTGGGTTTCGTAAAAACGGTACGCAGGGCATAACCGCCGAAAATTCCGGCGATGACAAGGATCGGCAATAACAGTTTTGGGATCTTCATCTGTTTTCTCCTCTCCTTTAGTAAGTTGCCTGAATCGTCAACACATCTTTGTGCGGACAGGAATCCACGCACTCAAAGCAATTGGTGCAGTCACGATGACTGAGTTTCACGGCTTTATCCGGTTCCAAGCCCTGCGGGCAGACTCTGGCGCACTTGCCGCAGTTTGTGCAGCCATCTTCATTCCGCACGACTTTAATCAGACCAAGCTTGCTGAAGGGATCAAAGGTCGCTGATAACGGACAAAGATACCGGCAGAAGAACATCGGAACCACGAAGGAGCCGACAATGATCGCACCTAAGACAATCAGCGACGTCAAACCGACAGTGCCGTGTCCCATTCCTGAGAAGATCACATAGAACGGATCGTAGCCGCGCAGAATCAGTTCACCGGACTTATAGGTAAAAATCAATGCCAGCACCAGCACGACATAGCGCAGCAGTTTCATTCCGCCGTTAACCTTCGGCGCAACCGGAGGACGCTTTTTCCAGACTTTTCTACTGACGAAGTTGAGCAGTTCACCCATGAAGCCGATGGGACAGGCCCAGCCGCAAAAGGCTTTCTTGGCAATAATCGCCAATATCAGCAAGCCCACCAGCATGGACAGGTTCAACGGTCCCAGCGCACAGCTGAATTCGCTGGTCGTGAACAGTCCCCACAAGCTTTCCATGCCGCCGAACGGACAAAAGGCCTCGAAGGAGCGCGAGCCGTAACCCAGAGCAAGGTACAACACCAGCCCGGTGATCACGGTCATTAATCCATAACGAAAATATCTTGTCTTCATCTATGCTCCATGAACTTCTATTCCGGCCGGGATGCGCGAGCTTATAGATTATCGCGCATCGTATACTATCTTCCTGCTTAACCCGGCTCGGCGGGAAATTTGGGTTGCGCGAGCTTATAGATCATCGCGCATCCTATACTATCTTCCTGCTTAACCCGGCTCGGCGGGTCTTTTACACCGTGAATGACTTGAACCTGTCCGCCGCATTTCGTTTTCTTGCAGCAATGTTCTCGTCGGCGGAAGATCCTTCATCATGCAAGATAAGTTGGATAAAAGATATCGGTAAGCCGCATGATTCAGGATGACAGCTTTGGGTGAATGGTGATTGCATGACGTGTGCGAGTTACAAATTCTTCCCCACCGCCCACCCCGTTTTGTTTTTCGTCGCGGTAAAAGAGTGTTATTCTATTCCATATACTTGCGGCGGGGCAAGCGCTTCCGGGAATCGTTCCCGCAGTTGCTGTCTGGCTCGATAACAAAGATGGCAGGCATCCAGAAACGCGCCGTTCAACGGCAAATCATAAGCTCTGACCAGTTCCGTCGGTCCACCCCTGAGAAGCGGGCCGATAATCGGATGCTGCTCCGGATCGTAGGTTGCCGCAATCTCCTTCAGCGACTGCCGGTTCAGATTCCCGACACAGACGCCCTGACAGGGATATAGATTCCCGTAGGCGTCCAGATGCAGCCGGCCGATATCCACCCAATCTTCATCGGGACATTCACAAAAGGTACTCCACGAGCGGCGCGGCAGACTGTCATCAGAGAGAGTGTCCACAGCCCGTCCCCGAAACCGCACATCACCACCGATAATCGGTTCACCCGGGTGATGTTCATCCGTCTTTATAGACGGCGGTTCGATGCAGATAGTTCCCGCTTCGATGCCTAACTGCTGAGCCGCAAGATAGGCTCGCCGCGCCGGAGGCTGTTCGTCATTCTTGTCGCTATGATAGGCATCATCGCTAAAGGAAATCGAACCGACTCCAAGCTCCCGCAACGGTTTTAACCATTCAATCGCATCTTCCACCGTTGTCGCGAAATAGCTGTTCGTGACAATGCCGACCTCGAATCCGGCGGCGCGCGCTTCCTTCACAGCCATCAACATGAGCGGATAAAAAAGGAACGGTTCGCCGCCCTCCAGATAGACCTGCGTCACCGTTCCCAGTTCTTTTGCCTGATGAATTGCGTCGCGAACCTGCGCGAAGGTCATGGTTCCCGGTGCCCCCGGTGAAGAATGCACGAAACAGTGATCACACTGATTCGTGCAGGCGTAGCTCAACAATAGATGCAGACCGGTCAAATGCATGAGACCTCCCGGTCAAAATGAAGATCGCTACAAGCCGAGTCCTCTCAGCCAGACGATCGTATCGGTATGAATCCATTCATAGAAGAACGGCAGAACTCCCATCGCCACCATCGCAATCGCGGAAACGCTGATGGTCGTGGCCAGCACCGGAGTCACCCGCAGTTTTTTCTCGTCGCCCTCCGCAAGCGGATCGACATACATCTCTTTGACAACGCGCAAATAGTAGTAGAGAGAAACCGTCGAGTTGACCGCCGCCACTAAGACCAGCCAGTGAAATTCAGCCCTGGAGGCGACACTGAACAGGAAGAATTTCCCGACGAATCCGGGGAGGGGAGGGATGCCGGCCAGGCTGAATAATCCGATCATCATGGCAAGCGAAAGCATGGGGTGCCGACGGGCGAGACCCTTGTATTCCTCGATCTGCTCGCGACCGGTTTCGTTTGCATAGAAAATAATGACCGCGAAAACCACGAGGTTGCTGACAATATAGACCAGCAGGTAAAACAGCATGGCCGGCACGCCTTCAGCGGATTTCCCCAAGAAACCCATAATCAAATAGCCCGCCTGCGAAATCGCCGAGAAGGCCATGAAGCGCTTGATATTTTTCTGCCAGATCGCAACCACATTACCGAAGGTCATCGTGGCAGTCGCTAAAATCGCAACCATCGCTCCCCAGTCCGGCAGAAATCCGCCCAGCACGCGATAGAAAATGTGAAACAGAAAGACCAGTCCCGCGCCCTTGGAGGCGACCGACAGATAAGCCGTGATCGGAAGCGGCGCTCCCTCATAAACATCCGGCGCCCACATATGGAAGGGAACCAGCGTCAGCTTGAAACCGATGCCGCCGACCAGCAGCGCCGCCGCTGCTAATAGAGCGGGAGAGGAGGTCAACGAGACTCGCAGCACATCCAGATCGGTCGATCCGGTCAAGCCATAGAAGAGACTCAGGCTATAGAGCATGATGCCTGACGCCATCGCGCCGATGATGACGTATTTCAATCCGGCTTCGCCGGAGCGCACATCATCGCGAACCCAAGCCGTCAGCAGGAAGAGCGGGATGGTGGTCAGCTCAAGGCTGACATAGAGAGAAATCAGATCCCGCGCGCTGCACAGGTACATCATGCCCGCCATCGTGGAGAGCAGGACCATATAGTATTCCGCGCCGGAAGCCATTCCCTTGACCTGCTTGGTCAGACGGCCGTCCAGCATGTCCAGCGACATAGCGACGGTCAAAATACCCGCCACAAGAAACAGGATTTTGAACCACCAGGCAACGGGATCCATCACAAAGCGGCCGCCCAGCATTTCACCCGTCTGCGGAGAAAAGAAAACCAGAGCGACGAACGAGGCGGCGATGCCGAACATCGAAAGCGGAGCCAGTGCTTTGCCGCTGTTGGGTGACATCGTTCCTGCCATTAAAACCAGCAGGGCGGTCACAAGAATAATCAGTTCAGGAATCATTAACATGGTTAAACAACCGCAGATGCTATAGTGATGAGATCATCCCGCTCTCATGCAGGCGATTCAGGAATGGGAAAATGGAACCTTCGATTAAATCAACAAACAGCCAGGGCAGCATGCCGCCGATCGCCAGCGCCGCAATCAAAACTCCGGTCGAGATCTTCTCCGGCAGCGTCGCATCGGTGAGCTTCTCGAACTCGGGATTGGTAATCGTACTATGAAAAACAGTCGCCAATCCGCGCAGCACGTAAACCGCCGTCACGAC
>JAHIZR010000162.1 GCA_018814465.1 bacterium
AAATTATGCGAGCATTATGCTGAACTGAATCGCGATCTGCTGATTACGGGGACGCTGCTGCATGATGTCGGCAAAGTTTTTGAGTTGAATGCGGATGTGAATTTCGATTATACGACGGACGGTCGCCTGTTGGGCCACATTGTGCAGGGGACTTTGTTTGTTGAGAAGAAGATCTCTGAGTTGCCGGATATCCCGGCGGAGACGCGCAAGCAGGTGCTGCATCTGATTTTATCTCATCAGGGGAGCCCGGAGATGGGATCGCCGGTGAAGCCGCTGACGTTGGAGGGAATCGTGCTGCACTATCTGGATGATCTGGATGCTAAGGTGAGCGCCTTTGCTCAGGTCAAGGCTAAGACCCCGGATGGCGAGGACTTTTCAGGTTTTGTAAAGCTGATGGAGCGATTTTTCTATTTCAAGCCGTTGAACGGAGATTCAAACAGGAGTGATGATGAGTGAAGAGCGAGTGACATGGAAATCCCTGCCGCCGCTGCGGGGTGGAGTCTGGGTGGCGATGGTGACCGAAGTTCTCGATCAGAAAGAGATTCCGAACATCGTAAAGACCGATTTATCCTCAGGAGGTTTGGGTCAAGTCACCGGAACGGAGCAGCTTGGCAAGGGGTGGCGGATTCAGGTCCCGGAGGAATCTTATGCGGAAGCTTTGGATATATTCGAATCTCTGATGGGTGAAGACACCCCCGGACCGGAAGAGCGATTGTGAGCGCAGCCGTTGCATATCCGCCAAATTATTCGTATATTATATAAAAGTCTATATACAGCGAGGTGCGGATCACCTCGTTTCCTGTTTCGCTTAGCAAGTTGAAAGAAGAGAGAAAACATGTCTGAAATAATCAGTGTCTATGGACGCGAACTGCTGGATTCGCGCGGCAATCCCACGGTCGAAGTCGAGATCATTCTGGAAGACGGCGCTTTGGGACGCGCGTTGGTTCCCTCGGGCGCTTCAACCGGTGAGCGGGAAGCTCTGGAATTACGGGACGGTGACAAGGATCGCTATATGGGCAAGGGAGTGCTGGACGCGGTCGAGAAGGTGAATGGAGATATTGCCGACGAAGTAATCGGACTGGATGCCACTTGTCAGCAGGAAGTGGATGCGGTTCTACTTGATCTGGACGGCACTGAGAATAAGGAGAAGTTGGGTGCGAACGCGATTCTGGGAGTCAGCATGGCGGTGGCGCATGCGGCGGCGGAGTCTTGCGATTTGCCGCTCTATGCTTATTTGGGCGGAGTGGGCGCCAAGATATTGCCGGTGCCGTTTATGAACGTGTTGAACGGCGGCGCGCATGCGGATAATCCGCTCGATATTCAGGAATTCATGATTGTCCCGCGCGGATTTTATACTTTCCATGAAGCGCTGCGCGCCGGAGTCGAGACTTTTCATCATTTGAAGAAGGTGTTGAAGCATAAGGGTTATTCGACGAATGTCGGCGATGAAGGCGGCTTCGCGCCGAACATTCAATCGCATGACGAGGCGATCGAGGCTATTCTGAAGGCGATTGAGGATGCCGGGTATAAACCGGGCGAACAGATTGCAGTAGCGCTCGATGCGGCGGCGTCCGAATTCTATGATGTCAAGTCCGGGAAGTACGAACTGGCCGGCGAAAAGAAATCGCTGACCGCCGAGCAGATGACGGATTACTATGTTGCGATGATGAAAAAATATCCGATTATCTCGATTGAGGATGGATTAGCCGAGAATGATTGGAAAGGCTGGAAGCATCTGACGGACGTGCTCGGGAATGATGTGCAATTAGTAGGTGACGATATTTTCGTAACGCAGGTGAAGGCGCTGGGTCGCGGGATTCAGGAGGGCATCGCCAATTCGATTCTGATCAAGTTGAATCAGGTGGGCAGCGTGTCGGAAACACTGGATACGATTGACATGGCGCGCCGTCACGGCTATACGCAGATGGTGTCGCATCGTTCGGGCGAAACCGAAGACACGACAATTGCGGACTTAGCGGTAGCTTGCGGCTGCGGGATGATCAAGACCGGCAGCGCGTCCCGCACGGATCGCATCGCGAAATACAATCAACTGCTGCGCATCGAGGACGATCTTGGTGACGAGGCGGTTTATTTCGGAGCCATGTGGAAGTAATCCATGCGCGCGCGGACTCAAGATAAGAAGATTAGGATTTTGTTCTGGGTGAAGCTGGGGCTGTCTTCAGCGGCGGTTTTGTCGTTTGCCGGCTGGCTGATTTTCAGCGAAGGCGGATTCAAGGACAGCAATAAGCTCTCTAAAGAGCGGGATGCGCAAGTCGCGCAGATTGCTCTGTTGCAAGCGCGCAAGAAGAAGATCGAGGAGTATCTTGAGAAGCTTGAAACCAGCGACGAGTTCGCGATGGAGACAGCGGCGCGGCGCTACGGATTAGTGAGTCCGACCGAGACGATTTATCGAATCAAAGTAGAGCCTGAAGTTAAGAATTAATCAGCAAGCGCCCGGTCGGAAATTATCCTTCCGGGCGTTTTGTATTTACTCTCATGCAAGAGACTGTAACGGAAGAGAAGCAGACGAAAACCGCGAAGTTCCGCCGCTATTTTGTGACGGGATTGCTGGTGCTGGCGCCGCTGTGGCTGACCGTCTATATCGTCCTGCTGGTTTTCGAGCTGTTAGGCGGCTATCTTTCGCCCTATTTCAGGATGCTTGGACGAGCGGTAATCGGTTCGGGAAAATGGATGGGGCTGGTGATGGCGCTGTCCGATATTACGGCGTTCATCGTGACGGTGCTGGGGATTGCGCTGATCGGGATGCTGGTGCGGCGGGTTGTGGGGCAGCGCCTGATTAAAGCCTTGAATAGCATGGTCAGCCGGATTCCGGTGGTGCGGGAGGTTTATGATTCGATCCGTAAATTCATCGATATTTTCTGGGGCGAGAAGAGCAATTTTCAGCGGGTGGTGGCGGTGAATTTTCCGACGCAGGACAGTTGGATCATCGGCTTTGTGACGGGTGAAAATACAATTAGTCCCGATCCGACGAGCGAGAAGAAGATGCTGTCGGTATTTATTCCGACGGCTCCGAATCCGACCTCGGGCTATCTGCTGTTGGCGGAGGAGAAGAATGTCAGGCCGTTAAGCCTGACGGTGGATGAGGCGATGAAGCTGATCGTAACGGGTGGAACGCTGGTGCCGGAGCGGTATCTTCCGAATACAGACGCGGCGGCATCAAATATCGATTAGATCAATGATTTGTCATAGTGGAGGCGAATTGCGACTCCTGCTTAAACTGCTTATTGCTGTTCTACTCTGGATTCTGGTGCTGATGGTTTCCTCAGCGCTTGCGATGCTTGTTGTGGGGCAGAGTGAAGGCGCGCCGACCTGGCAGGTCGGACTGGTGACGCACACGGTTATGCTGCTGATGTCGCTTTTGCTGATGCTGTGGTTGGGGCGGGGAAGTCTGAAGTCATACGGAGTAACAAAACCGGACTCATTCAAGCTGCTGTCCTGCGCGGGCTGGGGATTGGTATTGGGGATAGGAGTTACGATCACGGCGGCTCTGATTGGAGGACAAGCGGCATTGCCGGATTCCCGGATGTCGATACTTCAGCAGATTTTATTTGTCTGGATCTGGGCGAGTATTTGCGAAGAATTTTTTCTGCGCGGCTTAATTCAGTCGTATCTGCAGCCGCTTGCATCACGCAGTATAAATATTCGGAACATAAAGTTCACGCTGCCGGTAATCGTTTCAGCGCTATTATTCGGACTGATGCATCTGGGGCTATTAAGTACAGGAGCGCAACCGGTTGTTGTGCTGGTCGTGGTGGTTTTTGCTTTCGGGATTGGTATCGCTGCCGGGTATTACCGGGAACGGAGTTTAAGTCTGATGCCGGCGGTGCTGGTGCATGTGTTCGGGAATATCGGCGGATCGCTTGCGGAATGGCTGTCTTGGTGACCTATTCGGACGGAAGGCATGTGAATGAAAATCCTCGTCAGTGATGGCGAGGATATTTTGTGTTTGACAGTCGGAGACTGTCAGTAGTAGTCTATTGTGTTCACTCAGACGGTATGCTTGCTTCCGGCAGTCGGTTGAGTTTGAACATGTCGGAGTAGATTTGCAGGCTGGCTTTCAATAAGGCGGCGATGACCGGACCGATCAGGAAGCCGAAGAAGCCGAAGACGGTGATTCCGCCGATAGTGCTGAGGAAGACGACCAGTTCATGCAGATTGATGGCGCGTTTTACTAAGTAAGGCCGCAGCAGATTATCGACATTGGCAATGAAGATCAGGCTCCACAGCAGCAGACCGAAGCCCCACCAAAACTTGCCGATCAGCATGAGCAGAATACTTGCCGGAACGAGGATGATCTGCGCGCCGACGCTGGGAATAATCGAAGCGAGCGCCATCAGCACGGTCCAGAAGAAGGGCGACGGAATGCCGCAGATCCAGAAGGCGATGCCGCCCATACTTCCCTGCACAAAGCCGATGATGCCGAGTGTTTTCAGAGTGGTGATGCTGGTTGCGAAGAAGTCACTCAGCAGCCGATCCGACTGTTCAGGGGAGAGCGGGATGATCTTCTTCAGCCAAGTCAGGAAGTCGGGGCCGTCAAGATAACAGAAGAAGAGGGTGTAAAGCATTATGAACACCAGCAACATCGTACTGGCAATGCCACCCGCGGTCTTCTTCAGAATTTGCAGGAGGAAATTGCCGAGCGTGCCTGTGATTTCCTGCAGTTTGGCGGTGAGGTCAGTCACCTGCAATTCATAGCCGAAGATATCGATCTTTCCTGCCGCGCCGATTTCGCTGAGCTTTTGCTCGATGACAGGACGGTAAGGTTCGAGCCATTTGCCCGCCGATTGTGCGAGATTGGCCGCGTCCGCGGCCATAAAGAAAAGCACGATTGCCGCCGGTACGATCAGGAAGAGCACCGTAGCGACCAGAGATAGAGAAGCCGCGAGCGTCGTGCGTCCTTTTGTCCATTTGACCAGTCTGCGAAAGAGCGGCTGAGTCATCGCCCACAGAAGCAATCCTCCGATGACGCCCAAGAGCAGCTCGGAGATCATATAGAGGAATATCGCGAGCAGTCCGACCACAAGAATAATCGTGAAGCGGCGGCGATGCAGCTGCAGGGGCGGGATAGCGGAAGTGTGGGCGGATTTTTTCATTGGATTATCGACTAAGAATGGAAAACCCCATCGTCAGACGCGCGATGGGGTTTTCACAAATGAGTCAGCGACTTATTTAAACGGGAACTCAATGCGAAACACTTATTGACCGCGCAGTTCTTCGAGACGCTGCCGCGCAACCATCGCTTCCTCTTTGTCCGGGTAGTCTTCAATCAGCCTCTGCCAAGTCAGCCGGGCTTCCTGTCTGCGGCCCAGAGCTTTGTAGCAAAGTCCGAGTTTCAGCAAGGCGGGCGGAACTTTTTTGCTGTCTTCATTGTCAATAACGCGCATGTATTCAGCGGCAGCATCCTGGTAGCGCGCGCGGGCATAGAAGGTTTCGGCAAGGCCGTAGCGCGCATCATTCGCCAGCCGGGAGTCGGGATTCTCTTGCAGGAATTGCAGGAAACCGACTTCGGCAAGGTCGTAATTGCCCAAACTCAAATCCTGCATCGCGGCATCGAAGATATCGACATTGATTCCGGTGCGGCCGGTGGTGTCGGACTTAGCTTCCTTGCGCGCCAGTTCCTCCAAGGGCGCCAGCGAACGATCCATGCGGTTAAGGATGTCGTTCAACTGTGCGGCAAGCTGCTCAATGCGTTCCTCGAGCGCGGAAGAGCCGTACTCGGAGCGCGCCCGCATTTCGCTCAGATCGGAATCCAGCGAACCGAGAGCTTCCAGAATGAGCGCTTGTTGAGTTTTGAGTTCTTCGAGATCGGATCTCATGACACGAGTGTCTTCCTGAAATCCGACGATTTCCTTGCGAGAAGCGCAGCCGCCAAGGAGCAACAGAGCCATCGCCGTCACGAATGCCCAGCTAAGGGCGCGAACGGTGTGTCCAGTCATGATCAAAAAGAGTGTTTGAAGCGGGGATGCGTCAGGAGCGTTTATTTAAACTCTGACATTCCGGTTTCGATTTTAAATTCGTCGCGGCGGTTGCGATCCCAAGAGCGTTCAGTGTGTCCGGGATCGGCGGGACGTTCTTCACCATAGCTGATGAGATTAATGCGTCCGGCGGCAATCCCTTCCGCTTCGAGGGCACGCTTGGCCGCGCGCGCTCTGCGTTCGCCGAGAGCAAGGTTATATTCGTTTGTGCCGCGTTCATCGCAATGACCTTCGATAGTGACTTTCCAGTCCGGCCACTTGTTGAGGATTTCAGCATTGGAGCGGACTTTTTCGAGTTCGGTCGGAGTGATTTCGCTGCGGTCAAAGGCGAAATAGATGATCTGAATGCGGGCGATATCGCGATCCATTTCCATCCGGAGTTCGCGCATGGCCTGACCGGTGGTGTCTTCTTCCATCGGTTCGACTTCTTCGATGGCGACTTCTTCGACCGGCGGCGGTACTTCCTTGGGCATCTTCTTTTTACAACCGGGGGCTACCACGAGGGCTGCGAACAGGATGACTGTCAGCAGCGGAATGAGCTTGAAAAACGACTTCGTTTTCATGATCTCTCCAATAATTGGGAGTTACTTGGATAATTAGTAATTAGTGTTCTGTATCGGATTCGGAAAGAGACGGACCCCATGATGGTTGGGAAGCTTCCAACCCGAAGGTCAGCTGGCGGCGATTGCTCCCGTCCCAATTGCAGGTCCAGATAGTAGATTTATTGTCTACTTGCGAGGTGAATATTACTTTCATGCCGTCGGGCGACCAGCAGGGGTCGAAGTTGGAACCGTTGTCGGTGAGACGGCGTTCGCGCCCTCCATTGGGACTAATGGTGAATATTTGAAATCGCGGGAAAGCGTTGCTTTCGCGGCTGCAGAAGGCGATCAGGTCTCCGCGCGGCGACCAGCGTGGAGTTTCGTTATAGACTCCTTCGAAGCTTAGGCGGCGGACATCTATCCCCTCCACATCCATGATGTAGATTTGCGGGGAGCCGCCGCGGTCGGAAGTAAAGACGATTTCGCGTCCGGTCGGCGACCATGAGGGCGAAGTGTCGTCGCGCGAGCTGAAGGTAATACGGGTTTTATTGCTGCCGTCGGGATGGATGCGAAAGATCTCGAAGTTGTCTTTCTCCGAGGAAGCAAAAGCAATCCACTGCCCATCCAGCGAAACCGAAGGCGCGCTGTCGACCTTGGGCGTCGCAATAAACGACGAGACCTGACCGGATTCCAGGTCGTACTTATAGACATCCGCATTCCCTGCGCGGAACGATGTAAAGTAGATGGTTTTGCCGTCGGGCGACCACGTCGGGGACAGGTTCAGAGTTTGATCGCGCGTGAGGCTGTGCGCGTTGGCGCCGTCCCAGTCCATCATCCACAGATCTTTATTCTGGCCGGTCTTGACGACGAACACGATCTTCGAGGTGTAGGCACCCTGTTCGCCGGTCAGCATTTCCGTGACCCAGCCGGCGATGTTATGCGCGGCAAAGCGCATTTGATCCGACTGAAAATGGAAATCGTTTAGATGAATCGGATCGCGGAATGGGGGCTGAAAAATCGCGATAGACGCCGTGACTTCTTCCCACCCGAAGGAAATCGAGCCATGAATCCGCGCGGCTTGCGAACCGGTAAAGGTTCGTAATGTATCGAAGGTATTCCCGACGCGGCGCACCTGAATGGTCGTGTCGGGCGGCAGATCTTCCGAGTTTATCAGATTGAAGTATCCGGAGTATTCGAGATCGCCGCGGAGCAGATCGCGCATTGATTGCGGCAGATCGCCGACGAAAGCGGAATCGCCGACCGCGGTAAAGGGATGCACAACCACATCCAGTCTGCCGACGGAAGTAGTTTCCGTGCGCAGCGTGACTTGCTGCGCGAAAAGAGTCGTCGTATGGAATATCGAAAGCAGGACGGTCAGCTTAGCCGCCGGCCGCAGAATTGACCACAAATTCAAAGTTAATTCCTAATTCACCCTGTTCATATTGCGGCGGAAGCGGAGGGAAACGTCCCGCGGCCCGCACGGCTCGTTCGGCTGACTGGTCTATAAGCAGATTGCCGGAAGACTGAATCAGTCCGATATTTATCATGCTGCCGTTCTTGGTAATGACGAAAGTGACGGTAGCCATATGTTCTCCGCGCACACCGGGCGGGGGGCGGAAATTTCGTTCGATTTTCGATTGAATCAGCGCCAGATAGAAGTCGTATTCAAAACCGGGATTCTGGAGTTTGAGGGTCCCCGCTTCCCCCTTCAATTCCTTGGGCGTCTCTTTGGAAGATCTTTTCTTAGGCTGTTCGGCTTTCGGGACCGGTTTGGGTTCGGTCTTTGGTTCCGTTTTCTTCTTGGACGGCAGCAGCATCGGCGGCGCGGTCTCGGGAAGCTTGAATTCTTTGCTGACCGTCGGCGGCGCGGCAATCGGTATGGCTTGCGGGCGCACCAGTTTGACGACGGTCGCGGCAGGCAGCGGACGCGAGTTGACGATAGACTGCCGTCCGGCCAGAGTCAGCGCCAGCACAATCAGGATGTGCAGCGCGCAGGATGCGAAGAAAGGTCCGCGCCGCATGACATCCTACTTTCTTCTGCCTGTGCGTGATTGTGCCGGATCGGCGACTAAACCTAAATCGGTCACGCCTTCTTCGCGGAGGGCGTCAATCACGGTCAGGACGGTAGCGTAGGAGACTTCCCCGGCGGCTTTCAGAAAAACCGGTTCGTTTGAGTTTGCCGAATAGATCTGATTGAAGGCGATATCGAAGCTTGATTCGTCGACCTTGGTATCGTCGATCAGGATCGTGCCGTCTTGCTTGATGGTGATGGTGATGCCTTCTTCATCGGTCGGCTTTGCCGTGGCGGCTTGCGGAACGGCGACATCGACGGTGCTCTTCAGCATGGGAGCGGCAATCATAAAGACAATCAGAAGCACGAGCACCACATCAACGAGCGCGGTGATGTTGATATCGGGGATCGGTCTATAATCCTTTTTCAAATGCTTCTTGTTGCGCATGGTCTTTAAGCCGAAGTTTCGATTGATCGCACCGGGGCGCGGCGGTTCTGCGCCATCAAGTAGCGATCGAAGGAGAAAGACAAGTCTTCGCCGAAGGCTTCGGTTCGTTCGCCTTCTTTACGAATCCAGTTAGCGAAGAAGTTATAAGCGACCAGCGCCGGAATAGCGGTGAAGAGTCCAAGCGCGGTGGCGACG
>JAHIZR010000163.1 GCA_018814465.1 bacterium
AGATTCACGGCAGGGCTGCTGGAGGCCGCCGATGCCAGCAGGCTCGTCAGCGAAGGCAGGGAAATCGTTTCGCGATTCGAGTCCATCAGCGGGGGAGGAAGCGCATGAGAGATCGTGAATTGTACGGACTGAGCTTAGCCCTGATCGGCGAAGCATTTTATAAACCACTATGATATTTTTAAGATACACCCTAAGCTGTGCTGCGGTGATTTTTCTGTTTGTTACGGGCACTGCGCTCGCAGATCCGCGATCCCAGTTCGAGGAAGGTCTTGTGCAGTACCGTTCGGACAACTGGGAACAGGCCGTGTCAATCTGGGAGAATCTGCTGGAACAAGGTTATGAGAGCGGTCCCTTGCAGTACAATTTAGGGAACGCCTATTTCCGTCTGAATGAGCTGTCGAAATGCCTGCTTGCTTATGAGCGCGCAGCGAAGCTGATGCCGCGCGACAAAGATGTGCAGGCGAATCTGGAACTGGTGCGGCTAAGCGTGGTGGATCGCATCGAAGCTCCGGTGCGGCTGTCATTGTGGAATTGGATCGATACTTTGCGAGACAGCCTGACGCTGCGGGAGCTTTCCGGTCTGATGCAGATTACCGGCTTGCTACTGGCCGCGCTGATTGCCGCGCGCTGGTTTGTATCATTAAAACTGCGATCCATCATCCGGCCCTTGCTGTTTAGTCTTTTTATTGCCTATATTGTATGCTTGTCATGGTATGGCTGGCGTCATACTCTGGATAAGAACCAGTATGCGATTATCATGACCGAGAAAGCGGACGTCTATTCCGGCCCCGATGAATCGTCAACGCAACTCTTCTCATTGCATGAAGGCACGCGCATTCTGACGCGCGAGGAACTGACGGACTGGATGAGAATTCGACTGGCGGATGGCCGAGAAGGCTGGCTGCGCCTGAAGGAGATCGAAAATATATGAAACGCCTATTCATTTTATGCAGCGGTTTGCTCTTGATTCTGAGCGGCTGTTCTTATTTGTCTGCGCTCGGAGGCAAGACTGAGGAAAGCCCGACAAGCCGAACCAGCGGCTATATGAAGCCGGATTCGGCTGCACCGGGCAAGCTCGCTTTCGATCCGATGGATCTTGGTCCATCGGTTTTTGCTCAAAACGCCGTTGCGGATCTCTCAAGTTTGAGCGGGGATCCAGAGTATCTTCCATCCAGTGATACCGGCTACCGGATTCAACTGGGAGCTTTCATTGATCAAGCCCGTGCCGACAACCTTGCCGAACGAGCAGAGAACGAGTTGGGAGAGCAGGCTTATGTCGTGTTTGATCGTCCATTTTACCGTGTTCGAGTCGGGAATTTTCGCGACATTTCCGAAGCGGAAGCTCTTAAATCAAATGCAATTAGCAAGGGGTATCAGGATGCTCGAATCACGCGCGATGTGATTGAAGAGACAGGTGAATAAAATCCTGATGTTTTGTGAGCTTTGTTGCTTGACTCTGCTGGCTATAATCCGTAATTTCTTATATTTCCCAGGTCTCAGAGACATTGGCTAACTCAAATCCGGTAGTATCCGTTATCATACTGAACTATAACGGTTTAAAGTTTCTACCGCGTTGTCTGGAATCGCTACGGAAGACCACTTACTCGCCCCTTGAGATCTTCGTTGTGGATAATGACTCCACCGACTCGAGCCTTGAGTACCTCCGCGAACATCATCCAGATGTCAGACTTATCCCCATTAAAGAGAACCTTGGATACAGTGGAGCCTATAATCATTCGGTTCCATTGACTCATGGTAAATATTCAGTATTATTGAACTTCGATGTTGAGGTTGAGCCATCTTGGCTTGACCAAGCCATTGAATTATTAGAGGCGGATGAGCATTTGGCGGCGGTTCAGCCGAAGCTAAAAGCTTATCAGGATCATTCGAAGTTTGAGTATTCCGGTGGTTCCGGGGGATACATTGACGCTTTCGGTTTTCCGTTCGTACGAGGGAGGCTCTTCGATGTTATCGAGCAAGATACCGGGCAATACGAAGATGTTGTGCCGATTTTCTGGGCCACCGGAGCGGCTTACGTTGTCCGCAAGTCGGCTTTTGAAGAAGCGGGAGGATTAGATCGAGACTTCTTTATGCATATGGAGGAGTTGGATCTTTGCTGGCGTTTCTGGCTGACCGGCAAGCGCATCAAAGTCGCTCCCAAGGGAATCGTCTATCATTACGCCGGGGCGGCGTTGTCGGCAGACAGTTATTTGAAAATGTATTTGAATCATCGCAACAGTCTGGCGATGATGCTGAAGAATTATGGATGTTCCAGTCTGCTGAAACGGATCCCGATCCGGCTTTTCCTGGACTGGATTACGATACTTGCCTCACCACTGCGCGGCGAAGGCAAGCGCAGCCGAGCGGTCCTGGCCGCTCACTGGTACATCTTGACACATCTGACTTCGATTTACCGCAAGCGACGCCGCGTGCAGCGGATGCGAACCGTGCGGGATGAGGAGTTGGGTCATGTGATCATGCCTTTTTGTTTAGTCTGGAGGTTTTATCTGAAGAAGCAAAAAGTCTTTTCAGACTTGGCGGTGAACCGGTG
>JAHIZR010000164.1 GCA_018814465.1 bacterium
AACAGACTCGGTTTGGTCGGGGCGGTGTTGGAAGTATCAACCATGAGTGGATTGGTTAGATGTAGTCAATTTGTCTCTGCAGCTTGCTGTTTCGGACAGAAAGTATTAATATAAAGCAATTGACAGTATCAATCAATAAATCCCTCAATAGACCAATATGCCGACATTCACTTATCGCAGTACTATTCCGGCCTCAGCCGATGAACTGTATCAATGGCACATGCGGGAAGGCGCGATCGAGCGGCTAACGCCTCCGTGGTCTTCCATGCAAGTCACCGAGGGGCGCGGTCATATTTCAGACGAGTCGCGGCGTGTGCTGCGTGTTCCCGCCGGTCCTTTACGGATCAAATGGGTCGCCCGCCATCATAGCTTTATCGAAGGCCGTCAGTTCTGTGATGAACAAATTTCCGGTCCCTTCAAGAAATGGATTCATACCCATCGCTTCATTCCCACCGCTGATGGGCAATCCATCCTCGAGGATTCGATTGATTACGAGCTGCCATTCAGCGCTGTCGGCAGACTTTTGGGAGAGTCCAGCATCCGCAGAATCAACGAGCGCGTCTTCCCTTGGCGGCATCAGCGCACGATTCATGATTTGAAACTGCACTCTCGATTTGCAGACAAGCCGCGTTTGCGTGTGGCCATCACCGGCGCATCCGGTTTGATCGGCAGCAACCTTATGCATTTCCTGACCACCGGCGGTCATGAAGTCTTCTCACTGGTTCGCCGACAACCTAATCCTGCGCTTCGCGAGGTCTATTGGAATCCCTCGAAAGGAGAAATTGACTCAGACGCTCTCGAAGGCATGGATGCGGTTATTCATCTTGCCGGAAAGAACATCGCCGGCGGGCGTTGGACAGAATCTCATCTCCGCGAAGTGCGGGAAAGCCGCATTAAGGGAACTAGGCTGATTGCCAAAACCGTTGCGGAACTGAATGCGCCGCCTGCTGTACTCATCAGCGCCTCTGCCATCGGCTACTATGGCAGCAGCGATACGGAAGAATTCACGGAAGAGTCTGCACCGGGACAGAGCATTTTGAGCGGAATCTGCGAGGCGTGGGAATCCGCTGCTGAACCTGCCCGCAGAGCGGGAATTCGGGTCGTTCATCCGCGCATCGGAGTCGTCTTGTCAGCCTCCGGCGGCACTCTGAAAAAACTGTTGCCTTTCTTCAAACTCGGCTTGGGAGTAACAATCGGCAACGGCAAACAGCCCATGAGCTGGATCCTGCTGGATGACTTAATCGCCGGTCTCTTCTGGATTCTCGGCAATGAAGCTTTGAACGGCCCTATCAATATGACTTCACCCTATCCAGTTAATAATAAAATGTTTACAAGAATTCTGGGGCAATTTCTTTGTCGCCCCGCGATTCTCATTGTTCCCTCACGCCTCCTCCATATAATGCTCGGCAAGATGGCTGACGAGCTCCTCTTAAGCGGTGCGAATGTCTCCCCCCGAAAGCTGATAGAGTCAGGTTTTAACTTCAGTTACCCGAAGTTGGCTACCGCTCTGCAAATGGAGCTTGGTAAACTTGATAAGTGGGTCAATTCTCCGTAAATTACATAGTCTATCCTGAAGACTCCTCACTTGCCACATCGAGTGCAACAAATTCTTCAAAGCTGTCTCAAACTAACCGTAAGCATGGCTTGACCTCCATCCGCCGTAGTGTGTCTTTGGGGGGCTTTGAAGTCCGCAAAGTAGAATAAAATCAATTCTTAATAGCAGTAATTACCTTTTAACGCAAATGAACTGGAGATTTATTATGTTACGCAACGCGCGCAGCATCGCCAGGTGGGTCCTCGCGGTTGTCTTCGCCGGACTGCTGATCCAGCCCGTCTTAGCCGAAAAGATCAAAATCGAAAAGATGGATGATCTGCCCCGCTACACTTACAAGATCGACATGAAAGCAGTCGAACTCTTCGACAATGAAGAAGCACTCATGAAATTGGCTATGGAAGTCAAGCGCGACTTGCTGGCTGATTTGGAGAAGTACGAGATTCTCGACAACAACACGCTGCAGGACTACTATTCCAACCTCGGCACCATCGCGATTCTCGAAGGCGACTGGGACAAGTACCTTGAGTATCTCGCCATGCGCCGGGAACTCGAAACCAAGGAAGCCAATCGTCTGACGATG
>JAHIZR010000165.1 GCA_018814465.1 bacterium
GCGGACGGTCGCAGGGGGATTGTGAAGAAAACTGCACAGTCAAGGAAATCAGGGCTGCGAAAAGGAAAGAGGAAAACGGTACCGCAAGTCGGTAAATGCAAATGTAAGAGGGTGTGGATTATTGACCGTGGCATGCAGTTTGCGAAATCGTGAGTGGATGTAATGCGAAAAGCATACAGTGATGGAAGTTTTCAACGATTAAGCAGGCAGTATGAGTTCACGCGTCGCAAATCTGTTGCTGAACAACAACCTGATCAGTCAGGAACACTTTCTGGTATTCAAGTCCCGGCAAAAGGATTCCGGCAACTCGGTGGTGACCGATCTGGCGAAGCTGGGAGTGGTTTCGGAAGATCAGATCGCCTCGTTCCTTAGCACGTACTATGGCATTGAGCTTATCGACCTCGAGAAGGTGGAGGTTCCGGAGCAGGTCCTGAAGCTGTTGTCTCCGGATTTTGTGCAGAAGTATCAGGTATTACCCTTAAGCCGGTCCGGAAAAACCCTGCGTGTGGCGCTGGTCGATCCGAGCATAGATTTTGTATTAGAGGATGTCAAGTTCATCACGGGATTCAATGTTCAGCCGGCGGTCGTAACGGAGACTCAGTTTTTACGGGCGATCGAGCGCTACTATCATTTGGGCGGGACACTGGACAAGATCTTGAAGGATATCGGGGATGATTCGGGAGTGGAAGTCATCAGCGACCGGAATGACGCCGAGCTTGACAAACTGAAAGAAGAGATTGACGCGGCGCCGATTGTGAAGTTAGTGGACGGCGTGATCGCCGACGCAGTGCATCGCGGCGCGTCCGATATTCATTTCGAACCTTACGAAAACCAGTTCAGGATTCGCTTCCGGGTAGACGGAGTCCTGAGCGAGGCGATGTCTCCTCCGACGCATATGAAAGGGGCGATTGTTTCGCGCGCGAAGATCATGGCGAATCTTGATATAGCCGAGCGGCGCGTACCGCAGGACGGTCATATCAAGATGAAGTTCAGCGACCGCACGGTGGACTTGCGTGTATCATCGCTGCCGACACTATATGGCGAAAAGATCGTAATGCGAATTCTGGACAAGTCGAACCTGACGCTCGACTTGGCCACGTTCGGATTTGAAGAGAAAGCTCTGGCGGATTTTGAGAAGGCGATCCGGCTGCCTTACGGCTTGCTGTTAGTCACCGGTCCGACGGGTTCGGGAAAGACGACAACACTCTATAGTGTGCTGTCTCGACTGAACACGCCGACGGTGAATTCAATGACGGCGGAAGATCCGGTCGAGTATAACTTCGCGGGGCTGAATCAGGTGCAGGTGCGCGAGGAAGTGGGATTAACGTTCGCGTCGGCGCTGAAAGCGTTTTTGCGGCAGGACCCGGACATCATCATGATCGGTGAGATTCGAGATCTTGAGACCGGTTCGATCGCGGTGCGAGCGGCACTCACAGGCCACCTGGTGTTGTCGACGCTGCACACTAACTCGGCGGCGGCCACGATTTCGCGTTTGATCGATATGGGTTTGGAGCGGTTTTTGGTTTCGTCATCGCTGAATCTGATCGTGGCGCAGCGGCTGGTACGCAAGATCTGTACGAAGTGCAAGACACCGGTGGAGGTGCATCCGGAAGCTTTGCGCGAGGTGGGAATCGATCCGGATTCCGTGAAGGGGAAGACTTTTTACCATGGCGCGGGCTGTTTGGACTGCAATAATTCAGGATATCGCGGGCGCACAGGCATCTATGAGGTAATGCCGGTGACGCAGAAGATTCGCGAGATGATTCTGGATTCGTCGAACACCTATGAGATCGAGCGGGCGGCAATCAAAGAGGGGATGTTTAATTTGAATATGAGTGCGATTGAGAAATTCAAGCGGGGGGTAACAACCATCGAAGAAGTCCTCCGGGTGACCGGTGAAGCATAAAGCAAGGTGAGCAATGAGAAGCAGACTATCTCTTTATTTGAACACTCTTTCTCTCGAGGAGATTCTCTATTTAGAGGAAGAGATCGATCGGCGCAAGGATCGCTATCGTCGAGCCTACTCGGTACTCTCGATTCAGACGGACCGCAGGATAACGCAGACGACCGGTCCCGCCAGTCTTGGCGCGATGACACGGGATCTGCGCAAGTACATCGCGGACTGCGCGGCGCAGGGCGGCGGCATTCAATTGGCTTACTCGCCCGAGGTGAGCGTTTTGATGTTCACGACGGTGGAGGGAGCGAGTCGAAGCTGTACGGCATTACTGCTCGGTTTACCGGAGTTGAACGGGAAGTGCGCGGACGGATCCTATCAGATCAGTCTGAAGCTGGGATTGGCGACGGGAGAGGATACGCTTGCTCCGGGATCTCCGCGCTGTGTGCGGACGTCGCCCTTGGTGAAGCGGGCCAATCAGGCGGCGTGGCGGAGCAACGCGGGCGCTCTGATGATGGATGAGAATGCCTATCAGGAATGGCCTGACAGTCACAATGCGGTGCGGGTGCCGATCGAGATCGACGGGATGCGCATTTACCGGACGATTCCGAGTCATAATGGCGACAACAACAGCTATGACAACGAGAAGCTGAATGAGTTTCTTGCACAGGTCACGAAGGCGGGCATCACGACGCTTAAATATGCTCTTGAGCGTCATGAACAAGCGACACCGGAAGTGGCCGGCGTCTGGTCGAAGGCGGTCGCTATAGCAGACTTGCAGCTTGAAGGCTATGATCATACCAGAGAGAAGAATTTGGTTTACAACGAAAAGTTGTCCGCGGAGGGCTATTCCGACCGTTTGGAGGCGATTCGCAGAATACTGAGTGAAATGGGACTGGCTTTAGTCAGGCTGGAGTCGGCGCTGTAATGAAGGAAAGCGAACAAGGATTGGAGACAAATAGATGAGTATCGACATTCGGAAGCTGCTTGAGCAACTGGTGAACTCGCGGGGGAGCGACTTGCATCTGACCGTAAAGAGTCCACCGCGGATTCGCATCGATCAGCAGTTGATTCCGCTGGATATGCCGGAGCTGACTCCGGATGACTGCAAGACGTTGGCTTACAGCATTCTGACGGATAAGCAGCAGAAGCGGCTTGAGATGGATTTGGAAGTGGACTTCGCATTTGGCATCGAAGGGGTATCCCGTTTTCGCGGGAACATTTTTCATCAGCGCGGGTCATTGGCAACGGTTGTGCGCTCCATACCTTTTACGGTTCCGACGATCGAAGCGTTGAAGCTGCCGAAGATATGTCATGCATTTCCGAATAAGCCGAAAGGGTTGATTCTGGTCACGGGGCCGACAGGCTCCGGGAAGTCAACGAGTTTGGCGGCGATCATCGATCGTGTCAATACGGAGCGGCAGGTTCATATTATCACGATCGAAGATCCGGTCGAGTACGTGCATACTCATAAGCGGGCGCTGGTGAATCAGCGGGAAGTGGAAGCGGACACGAGGAGTTTCGCGACCGCGCTGAAGTACGTACTGCGGCAGGACCCGGATGTAATTCTGGTGGGTGAAATGAGAGATCTGGAGACGATTCAGGCGGCGCTGACCGCAGCGGAAACGGGGCACTTAGTGCTCGCGACGCTGCACACGAATTCCGCGACGGAATCGGTGAACAGAATCATCGATGTATTTCCGCCGCATCAGCAGGGGCAGGTGCGGGCTCAGTTATCGATGTCCTTGGAGGCGGTGATGACGCAGAAGCTGATTCCGAGGAAGTCGGGAACGGGCGTCATCATGGCGGCGGAGGTGATGATCTGCACGCCGGCGATTCGCGCCTTGATCCGCGAGAATAAAGTCCACGAGATGTACGGAATCCTGCAGGTATCTCAGAAATACGGAATGCAGACGCTGAATCAGTCTCTGTATGATCTCGTGATCAGCAAAGTGATATCGCCGGAGCGGGCGCTGTATGTATCCAATGTTCCGGAGGAGCTGCAGCGCATGCTGGGCAAGAGTCCCGCGACTTCCGCGGAAGGCGCGCGCGGGCTGGCATCCAGAACGAGAACAATTTAAGGCAGGGTTAGAAATATGCCGGTATTCATCTATAGTGGACGCGCATCGGGCGCCAAAGCCGTCAACGGCGAGATAGACGCTCCATCAAAGCAGGCGGCGATGGCGAAGCTTCGCGGTCGCAGAATCGTTGTCAGTGATTTGAAGGCGAAGCCGAAGGATATTCAGGTCGGCGGAACTTCCAGGAAGGTCGGCGTGAAGGACTTGAAGATCTTTGCCCGGCTGTTCGGGACAATGATTAACGCGGGTTTGCCGATCGATCAGTGTCTGCAGATTCTTGTGGATCAGATGCAGAACAAGAGCTTTCGCAGGACGATCGCCGAGGTGCATAATTCGGTTTCCGGCGGTTCGACAATCTCCGAGGCGATGTCGCGGCATAAGAACGTATTCGACAATCTTTTCGTGCATATGGTCGAGGCGGGCGAAACGGGCGGCGCGCTGGCGATGGTGTTCAACCGGTTGGCGATCTACCTTGAGAAGGCGCA
>JAHIZR010000166.1 GCA_018814465.1 bacterium
CTCAAAACTCCGAATTCGCGCTGATTCTGAATATCGCTGACAACCTCGCTCCCATCACCGGGGATAGTCATGGACTGGAAAGCGCTTTCATCAATATTATCCTGAACTCCGTGCATGCCATCCGCGAGAAGAAAACCGGACACCTGCGCATTTCCGCTTTCCCCTCAAAAGGCGGAATCGAAGTGGCTTTCGCCGATACCGGCACCGGGATTCATCCCGAAGTGCTGCCGCACATCTTTGAGCCTTATTATACCACTAAAGGCGAGACGGGCACCGGTCTGGGGATGAGTATCCTGCAAAATGTCGCTGAAATTCATGGAGCGGAGCTGAAGGTCG
Organism: bacterium; assembly: GCA_018814465.1. Classification (GTDB taxonomy): domain Bacteria; phylum Electryoneota; class RPQS01; order RPQS01; family RPQS01; genus JAHIZR01. Next base: position 337 of record JAHIZR010000166.1, read on the forward strand.
AATCACAATATGGTGAAGGAACCAGAATCTCTCTGACCTTTCCTGTTGCGAATTCCGTTAAATTGAAGCGACCCGTCGCCTGAAGCTATCCCCCAAATCGTGAAATCTCTGTTTTGCGACGCGAAATCCGCGTCGTTTTTCAGTTGCGACTCTGCCGACCTGTCTGTATATTGCAGATTATGGCTTTAATGCTTCATCAGTTTCAAGCTGGAAAAAGTCCGAATCCACGGAACCCCATGAAAACGCTGGCTCTAATTACCTTCCTCGTTATGCTTTGCTGCCCGGCTGTGCCTGCCGGCGAACTCTCGACAGAGATGCGAGATTCCTATTGGCAAAATCCCGATGATTATAAAAAAGTCATTATTGTGCTGGCCAATCAGGCAAGTGTGGAAGCTCTCAATCGCGATCTCCTCGCAGCTAAACTCCCCCTTGCCGAACGGCATCGCATCCTGCTGGACAGCCTTCAAGCTCACGCTGAAAGGACTCAATCCGCCATTCAGAATTCGCTGGAAATCTTGACGAATGCCGGCTTGATCCGAAATAGTCATCCGCATTGGCTCGCCAATCTCATTGTCTGCGAGACCACTGTAGCCGGAGCGGAACTGCTGGCCAATATCGCTGATGTCGCGGAAGTCGGCGCCTGCGAGAAGATTGCCGTTCGTGCTTTAGTGACGTCCGAGCCTGCGGAAGCTGCATTATTGAATGTAGAAGCCCCTCTGAAAACCATTCGCGCACCCGAAGCCTGGGCCAAGGGTTTATATGGAAAAGACCGGATAATCTGTGTGCTCGATCAGGCGGTGCGGCTGAATCATCCCGCGCTGGAATCACGCTGGCGTGGCAACTCCTCGATGACCGAACAGAGTTTGCTTACCTCGGACAATCTTGTCGAAATGTGCGGCAATGACCGGCTGGAAATGCTGGGAACCGCTTGCGGTGCCGACCCGGCTCGCGGTGATACCATCGGAGTCGCGCCTTTGGCGGAGTGGATCGCGGGCAGTCTCTTCTGTCAAAAAGAATCCGATTTCGATCAGTTATTAACCGCTCTGGAATGGGCCGTCGATCCCGATGGGCAAAGCAGCAGTTTCGATGATGTGCCCGATGTCATCTGTATGGCTTGGGAAGCAGGTAAAGCCTGTCAGACCTACCTGCCCGTGGGAGCATGGACGGTCTTTCGGACTGTCGAAACCTTGGGCCCCGTGTGCATCTTCGCAGCCGGCAATCATGGAGAACAGGGTGCAGGCTCGGTTGGATTGCCGGAAGGATATGCAGAGATTCCTGACTTAAATTTCTCGGTCGGTAATCTCGATGATTCATCTCCAACCATCAAAGCTCACGCCACCAGCGGGCGCGGCCCTTCGCCTTGTGACAATAAATTAATTAAGCCTGATCTCGTTGCTCCCGGAACCAAAATCAGAACCGCTTCCGGTGACGGCTATATCAAAGCTACCGGCACATCAGTCGCTGCGGGTTACGTCGCGGGCACCGTCGCCCTGATGCGCGAAGCCAATCCCGAGTTGACCGCTTCCGATATAAGAAAAATTTTGAGCGACACCGCTGTGGATATGGGATTGTCGGGAAAAGATAATGTCTACGGATTCGGTCTCCTTAACACGGCAAAAGCTGTGGAGACCGCGAAGGGATTAGGATCATCAGGCATCATTAAGGGTCTGGTTCGTTACGGCGGAACTCCCCTCGATGGCGCCAGCGTCGAACTAATCACCGCTTTTGGCACAAGCTCCGCGCGCACACTTCCCAACGGCGCTTTCTCTTTTGACAACCTGCCCACCGATCGCGAGTACCGCTTGCGAGTCGCTCGCTTCGGTTTCGCCCCATTCATCAGCGAACAACCGATTGTGCTGGAACAAAACGGCGAACACTCCGCGCTCATCAATTTAAAAGCTTCGGTTTATGACAACGTCGAATTCGATCAGGGCTGGATTTATGGAGTCACGGAGGACGACGCGACCGAAGGCATCTGGGAGCGCGCGATTCCTATTCCCTCGTCCGACAAAGGTCAGCTCATTCAGGTTGACACAGACGTAACCGTGGACGGCGAATACTGCTTTGTTACCGGCAATGCATCCTCCGCTGACGATCCCGCTGGAACCGCCGATGTCGATGGCGGTCAAACGACTCTCCGCTCACCGACATTCAATCTGCGCGAACTCGATGAACCCGAACTCACTTTCTATTATGCCTACAGCAATGATAAAGGCGGTCAAAAGGGCGGCGATTTCTTTCGCGCGCAAATTTCGAACGATGGCGGCGCGACCTGGACGGATTTGATTCGCACCTCTGTCAGTACCAATGGCTGGAAGGAAGTCTCGTTGAAACTCAACGACTTCACTTCATCGACCGACAATATGATTCTGCAGTTCATTGCCGATGACCGTCCGCCCGCCACTCTCGTGGAAGCGGCTGTCGATGAGATTAAGATCACCGGCAAGCCCGGCGCTCCTGAACCGCCCCGCAATCTGCAAATCGAGGTGAAAGGCGATGATGTCCATCTCGTTTGGCGTTCCTCCGAAGGCGCGAGCAAGTACACGGTCTATCTGTCCGACAACGCACATATCGTTGTGCTTCCTAAAAACTATTTTACAGAAACCTCCGACACCACCCTGGTCATCCCCCTGAACGACATCCCCTATAACGAATTTTATTTTCAGGTCACTGCTTCGCGATAATAATTGTACTCGCCGAGGCGGGAGCCCTCACCCGCCCGTTAATACAAGTAAAAGCCCGGCCAATCGACCGGGCTTCATCTTTCTTTCCCCCCGTTCCATGGGGGGAATACAAGGGGGGTATTGCTTATTTATTCTCGCTGAGCCGGGTTAAGCAGAGCTACGCATTACTGGCAGTCTCCAACTGTCGGATTGCGCAACCCGGCCGGAATCCATTCATCACCACTTCACTTCCGCTTTTTCGCTTTTCGGCACAAATCGAATCAGCATGATTTCGGGAGGAGCGCCGATTCTGACGGGCGGACCCCAGAAGCCGATGCCGCTGGTGGTCAGCACATAGCCGTCACCCACCGGATAGAGTCCGTGATGCAGCGGAAACGCCCATTTCGTCAGCAAACTGAAGGGCCAAATCTGTCCGCCGTGCGTGTGTCCGCACACCACTAAATCCGCTCCGCCTTTAATCGCCTCTTCCATATCCCCTGCCGCTGGTGTATGATTGAGCAGAATCTTGGTTTTGCCTTCTTCTTTGCCGCGGATAATCTTCTCAACCGGAGGTAGCTCGCGTCCCATTGATTTCGCCGTGCGATCTTCAATGCCTGCAATGTAAATCCCGTCCCGCAGTTCCACCGCCTGATTCATCAGCAGCTTCATCCCGCTCTGCTTGATTAACTCCATCGCTCCATTCAAGCCCGCATAGTATTCATGGTTGCCCGTCGTCGCAAAGACACCCCGCTTCGCTCTTAGGCGCTTGAAGGCTTCGACCATATGCGGAATATGCTGCGGTGGTGTGTCGATAATATCACCCGGAATCAAAATTAGATCGGTATTCAGCGCGCTGATCTGATCGCAATAGTCCGCGACGCGCTTCGAGTGCATCAGCCTGCTGGCATGAAAATCCGCCACCATCGCGATCTTCATCCCCTGTACTTCCGGCGTGGGATTTTCGACGGGCACTTTGACTTCCACAATGCGTGCCGGAGATGCGGCGCGGTTATAGCCGTAAATATTCAGCAGCAGGGCGATACTGACGACTGCATACACGCTGTAGCGGCCGATCATGAACTGCAGTTCGCCACTGAAATTCATCCAGATCCCTGTGGCGAGCAAGATCACCTTAATAATAAAGAGAAGCAGCGTCATCCACAACAACTGCCACCAGATCGCGATCCAGACTGAAGCCGTCCACTCCAGCGCGTGCATTGCGATCCCACCGAAGGAGCGCTCCAGTATGCGCGTCAGAATATAGGACTGAGATAAAAATAATGCCAGTGCGCGCAGCGTCCACAGCATTGCGGGCGAAGTTATTTCAAGGGCTGATACAAGTCTGGCATACAAAAACCAGTGAATCAGCAGCGTAATCGTAATGACAATCGTTAAGAAGATATACACGTATTCAGATTGATTAGGTTAAATATTATACTATACTATGCGCCGCGCAGGGTCGCCGACCCTGCGCGGCGTAATAAGTAAATTAGAACGCCATTGCAGGTGGGGGCATCCACAACGGCGTGTTAATCGGCTTGGATTTCTTATTTCAAGTTTCTCGTTTCAAGTTTCATCCCTCGTCCCTCATCCCTCTCACGCTCCTTTCCCTTCCAGAATCGCCACCGGCAGAATCATCTCTTCCAGTGAGCAGCCGCCATGATGAAAAGCGTCCTTATAAAGCTGCAAGTACTTATGATAGTTTGTCGGATAGACGAAATAGTAATTTTCCTTGGCGATGATATAGCCGACATTAATGCCGCGCATCGGCAGCCGGAACTTTTCCGGATGACTGCAGACGATGGCCTGCCGCTTATCGACTTTCAGATTCCGGCCGTGTTTGAAGCGCAGCGATTTGGAAGCCTCGCGGTCGGACACCACCTTCGCGCCCTTCACGCCGCGAATCGAACCATGATCGCTCGTCACAATCACCGTCCAGCCCTGCTTGCCGAAGGCTTGCAAGATCTGTCGTAAGCTGGAGTGCTCGAACCACGCCTTGATGACACTGCGATAACCTGCCTCATGCGGCAGCATCTCGCGCAGCACATCGGAATGACCGCGGCTGTGGCCCAGCATATCCACGAAATTAAACACCATCGACACCAGCCTGCGATCAAAGAACTGATTGACCTTCTTCGCATTCTGGTTCGCTTCCTCGGGATCGAGCACCTTCACATAGCGCGGCTCAGGATCAAGTGTGATTCTCAGATTCTGTAATTGATGATCAAGCAGTTGCCGCTCGAAGCGATTCGACGAGCCTTCGTCTTCATCACTCTTCTTCCAGAGATCGGGATATATCTTCTCGATTTCGCCGGGGAAGAGTCCTGCAAACAGCGCGTTCCGGCTGTAAGGCGTGGCCGAGGGCAGAATCGAATAGTGATAGTCCCGCGAGATGCGAAAGTCATCATACAGCATCGGCTCAATCGCCATCCACTGATCCACGCGCATGCAGTCGATCACC
>JAHIZR010000167.1 GCA_018814465.1 bacterium
GGCTTCCGCAAGGTGTTTGAAGGCAAAAGAGGATTTTGTTAGGGACAAAAAAATGAAAAAGACCGAACCTCAGTGGGATCAATGGACTGATCAAAACCATGTGCCGTTTTGTCCCGGATCTCTCGGGAAAAGCCAAGAAATTTCAAACACTCCGAAAAGTAGAAATTCCTTCAGCTTGTTATGGCAATATCTCGCGAGATTGTTCACTTCTTCACCCAAAACAAGCTCCCGGCGGACCAAATCCTCTCGACCATACCTCTCTTAGCCTCTTGATAGAGCGCCGTTTATTGCGATTTGCAAAGGCGGGTCAGTTCGTCCCCCGGGCTGATTGAAGCTTTTGCTTTTTGGTTGATTTCCCCACTTTTACTCGTTTCCACTCAATCTAACTTGCACTAATCAGGCGGGTGACGTATCTTCGTTCACCTATTACTTCGCTATGGTCACTTATGTTCCAGACATTCTCCGACGTTGAAGCATACCTGAACTCACTCGTTAACTACGAGCATGCTTTTCCGCTGGGCGGGATTCGCGATCGTCCAAAGCTTCAGCCGGTGTTGAACGCGATTGAGCGGCTGGGCTTCAATCGTGCGCTGCCGAACTGCGTGCATATCGCGGGTACGGTTGGCAAGGGATCGGTGGCCGGATATCTTGAGGCTGTCTTATCAACTGCTTATCAGACACTTTCTTTTACAAGTCCGCACCTGATCAGTGTTAAAGAACGCGTGAAACTAAACGGCAGGGAGCTTGATGATGAAATCTGGTGCGATGGTTTCAGCAGTATTGTCAGCAGGCTGAGGACAGATCCGGTTATCGCACTCAGCTATTTTGAATCGGTTTTCATCTTCTATATATGGGTTTCGCGTGAGCTGAAATGCGAGTGTCATGTTGTAGAGACCGGGCTGGGAGGGAGGTTTGATGCGACCAACGTGCTTGAGAATAGCTGTGCAGTGCTGACCCGAATTGATTATGATCATACGGCGATTTTGGGGAAGACACTGACAGAGATTACCAAAGATAAGTGCGGAATCATCAAACCGGGTTCGACTGTGATATCCGCTGAACAGCAAGAAGAAAGCATAGCTGTCATTGAGAGAATCGCCAAGGAACAAAACGCTCATCTTATTATATTGAACAGAGAATTCTTTTCCGAAACACGTTTATCCGATGAGTTTGAATACCGAGATGTGAATCATACGATAAAACGGCTAAGCATCAAGCCTCATTCGGATTTTCAGAGAGAGAATGCCGCGATTGCGCTGGCGGCAGCGTTCGCAGTCGATCCTGATTTACCGCGGGATTCCATCCGAAAAGCGCTTGCAGAGTACACGCCTCCCGCCCGACAGCAGCTGCTGCCCGGCATGCCGCCGATACTGCTGGATACCGCACATAATCCGGCTTCGTTTAAGGTTTTGGCTGAGACATTAAGAGAACGATATAACAACAGACGGATCAAAGCTGTCATCGGAATGATGAAGGACAAGGACGCGCGAACAAGTTTGGAACATCTACGCGGTTTGGTGGAAGGAATCTTAGTCGTTTCCACGGGAAATCCGCGCAGCTATGCGCCTAAGGAACTTGTCGAAATCGCGAAGGAAGCCGGCATTGCCGCGCGCGCTTATCGTGAAAACCAATATGCTTACCTTGACCTGCACGAAAACAAGCTGATCACACTTGGACTTGTAACGGGTTCATTCTATGTGGCGGGGGATTATCTGAAATGGAGGACTGATGCCGGAATTGCCTGAAGTCGAAACGGTAGTCAGAGTGATTCGTCCGCTCATTCTGGAAAAGGTAATAACCGATGCGCGTTTTTCAGTACCCCGTCAACTTCTACCGCAGACTCCGCAGCAAGTGCGGCGCGGCATTCAGAAAAAACGTATCAGCAAAGTCGAACGAAAAGGAAAGTTCATTCTGGTTTATTTGGAAGAGGGACTGCTGCTGATACATTTGCGGATGACCGGCAGGCTGTATATAAAAAAGTCTACTATGGAGCTTGGGAAGCATGAACGCGCCTGTTTTACTTTGGATGACGGCAATTCGCTTATCTTCAATGATCCGCGCACATTGGGTACGATCTCCTATCACAAGCAGCAGGATGAGATTGCGGCGCTCGTCAAACTGGGATGGGATCCATTAACTGATCAGACAACTGTGGAGGAGTTGCGGGAGAGTCTCAGGGGACGAACGACAGCGATTAAAAAACTGCTGCTGGATCAGACAATCTGGGCGGGAATCGGCAATATCTATGCGTCCGAGATTCTCTGGATGGCGGGAATCCATCCTGAGAAGCAATCCAACCTGCTCACTAAACATCAACTGACGGCGCTGATCGAAGCGGTGCCGCTGGTTCTGAAGCATGCTCTGGAAAAGGGGGGAAGCACCTTGCGCGATTTTATGAGTCCGGACGGCAAGCGGGGAGGCTATTCAAAAGAGTTTCGAGTTTATGACCGTGAGGGGGAGCCATGTTTGCGGTGTAAAAAGCTGATCAAGCGAATCGTGCAGGCACAGAGATCGACCTATTTTTGTCCGGGCTGTCAGAAGAAGAGGTGACGGGAAGGATGAAGGATGAAAGAAGAAGGTATGAAGGATGAGGTATAAGGTATAAAGGAAGAAAAGAAAGGCACCCTCTTGGAGCTTATCGCTAAATGGATTTCGACCGGGTTGCCTCGATTAGTGCCGAATGACATTAGGCAGGTTCGCGTGAAGATTCCGGCAGGGTACCGCGTCTGTTACAACATCGAGTAGATGGAAAGTGTTCGGTGCTTAAACCCTGCTCGGCGGATTCGGGGGACTGAGGGCGCCCACCACGGCGAAGAAAATGAATGCAAGCACGGCAGGGGGGCTGAGATTCTTCAGGCCGCAGGTTTATGTAAGGATGAAAGTTCTTCGTTATGTCGCGGCCTTCAGAATGACAATAGTTGAGCGATCACATGATTTGACGGGATGACGAGAGTCGGGATTCCGGATAA
>JAHIZR010000168.1 GCA_018814465.1 bacterium
ATCAACGATTCTTTGTCTGGAATACGCTTCCCTTTCATCCGCACCTGCCCGGTAAATATCTGTCGGTGCGCAATCCAAGATGGAGCGAAGTCAAGGAGTATCTGCCGCTGCTGGGGGAACTCATCACGATCCTGAAGCCGCAGCGGATTGCCGCTATCGGCAGAATCGCGGAGCGGGCAGTTACTGCGATTGACAAACAATGTATCTATATTCGTCATCCCTCCTACGGCGGTGTGAAGCTGTTCCGCGAAGGGATGGAAAAGATATTCAATAAATAAATGCACCCCATCCTTTTTGATTTTGGCCCCTTTTCCCTGCACAGCTATGGCTTGATGATGGCGATAGCGTTTGCGTTGGGAATTTGGATTGCCACCCGCCGCGCCCCGCAGCGCGGTATCGAAGCGAAATTCATTCTCGATATGGCCGTGCTGACGCTGATTTTCAGCTTAGTCGGAGCGCGCGCGACCTATGTGTTCACACATCTTGATGAGTTTCGCGGTCACTGGATCGACACGATTTCGCCGATTCAGAGCGACGGCAAGATCGGCATCGCCGGACTGGTGCTGTTAGGCGGAGTCGTGGCGGGCTTTGCCGCCGCTTATGTGATAGCGAAGCGTAAGCGGGTCGGCTTTCTGACCATCACCGATATTCTGATTCCGTCGTTGGCATTGGGGATCGGGATCGGCAGAATCGGTTGTTTCCTGAACGGCTGCTGTCCGGGATCTCCCGGCGAGTGTACTTGGTGTATGGTCTTCCCCGAAGAGAGCCTCACCGGATCGATCTATCCGCACATCCATGTGCATCCCACACAGCTCTATGAAACCGTAGCCATGTTTTGTGTCTTCGGTTTCCTGCTTTGGTTCGACCGCAAACCGCGACCCTTGGGGATGCTGACCGGATTGTTTCTTGTGCTCTATGGAGTCTGGCGGTTTTATCTGGAGGGACTGCGCTGGTATGAGGAGGGCATGATCGTGACCAATATCGGCGATATGCGCATAACTGTGTCAAGAGTGATTTCAGCAGCGATGGTCATCGCCGGAGTCTTTCTGTATCTGAAAGTCAAAAATAAGCCGCCTGTGGAGAAGATTAAGCCGTGAGCCATCTGATTACCTTCGAAGGCATTGACGGCTCCGGCAAGTCCACGCAAGTAACAAGGGTGGAAAAGTGGCTGCGCGAAGAAGGCTATGATGTGCTGCTTACGCGCGAACCGGGCGGCTCGGAGTTGGGTGAAGCGATTCGTTCCATTTTGCTTGATCACAAATGGTCGATGATGCATGGCCGCACGGAATTTCTGCTTTATTCCGCTTCGCGCGCGCAGATGGTAGAAGAGATCGTGAAGCCGCACCTCAAAAAACCGAACGGGATCGTACTGATCGATCGTTACGATGATTCTTCGACAGCCTATCAGGGCGGCGGACGGAAACTGGGAATCGACGCGGTGGAGACGGTCAATCATTTTGCCACGGATAATTTGACTCCCGATTTGACGTTTGTCTTAGATGTGGACTGGGAAACATCACGCGCCCGCCTCTCGTCGAGTCGTACTGACCCGGACCGCTTGGAGAACAATCCCCGCGACTTTTTCGAGCGCACACGGCAGGCTTATCACGATCTTTGCACAAGATATCCTGATCGGATGCGGCTGATTGATGCAACTGAAAGCCCCGATGAGGTGTATAACAAGATAGTACTTCACTTGAACAAATTGTTATAACAAGGGTTCCGGATAAACTACAGACAGAAATGGGGTTAGCATGCGGCATCTATTTGTTTTCTTTTTCGTTTGTCAGAGTGTGATCGCGGCAAACTGGGAAGGTGCTGAGTGGGAAATTCTTGCTGATACCGGATCGGAAATCAATGTACTTAGTGGTCTTCACTGCACAGGTGATACGCTGCATTTGATCTCATCCAGCGACCTGAATGATCATTATTTCAGGTGGACACCGTCGGGCTACCTTGAAGAGATCGCAATGCCTGAAGCGCTTGACGGTGAATGGTCAGCAATTAATTATGCATCGGTGGAGCGAACAACAATCGCTTTCATGTCCGAAACTGATTTGTGGCGTCATGAGGGTGGGCACTGGATTGCTGACGAACTGCCGGTAACGATGTCGAGGGGTTATAACGGGTTTTGTTATGACAGTTCAGGAGCCCTGCATCTGATGCAAGGCACATTCGGAAATGGAGTCTCTTATTACCGCCGGGGCGGAGATCGGCCGGATCGCGATGAGTATTTCACGAATGTTGCCTTTTTAGGTCACTCCAACTATGCGCCGCTGTTTTGCCCGACCGCCAATAATGTCGCTTGGTTGGGAGGCGAATGGAATACTGACGAAAACAATACTCTGTTTAACATTGGTCTAAGGATATCCGAGGGAGAAGACGCTTTTCAGATCGGTTTGATATCGAATCTTGGACCCATCGGCCAACCACGCGCACACCTTTCAGCTTGGGGAGAGTGGATTGCCGGATATGCGCACTGGATAAACGGAGTGGTTTTAGGTATCGGACAAGGAACGGGGACGCCTGCCTTCTTCGGTCCGTTTCAAGCTTACATATTCCATTTTGAATTCTGCGACGATCCGGCTCTTCAGGAATTCGGAGTTGCCGGTCTCGACAACAGCGGCGGCAATTACCAGTTGCGAGTAGCCGGACCGCATATCCAGTTCGGCTACTGGCACGAACAGCTATCCATAGCATCTCCGGCGACGAATACGGCACTGCACTACATGATTGATAGTGAAGGTTTCGGCCACGTATTTGTTGCACAAGACTCGATAATCTGGCATTATGGTCGGCCTGCGGACGAAGCAACGTGCGTCGATAGACCTGAAATCGCGAATGTTATCTCGCTGCAAGTATTCCCGAATCCGTTTAATGCGCAGACAGCGGTTCAATTTGATTTGCCGATGTCCTCGCCGGTAAAACTGACTGTGCACGATTTGTTAGGGCGGTTATCAACAACGCTTCTTGACGGCAGTATGCCTTCGGGAAATCATCGAATTCTCTTCGACGCGGATAATCTGAGCAGCGGCAGCTATTGGATTCACCTGGCTACTCCGGATCACACGGCAACACAACAATTGTTGCTGATTAAATAATAAATATATCGTTTACTTGATCGGTTATATTATGATACGACGACTGACATTTATAGGTACACTCTCGGCTTTGCTTGTCTTTATCCTGTTGAGTTGGGCGGACACCAAGCAAAGCGATGATGTTTACGAACAAATTCATCATAATGTGAATTTATTCGGCGATATTTACCGGGAGATCAGCCTCCGCTATGTCGATTCGGTGAATCCTGATGAATTCATGCGGGCGGGCATTGAGGGTATGCTCTCGACGCTCGATCCCTATACCGTGTTCATTCCCGAAGAGGATACGGAGGATCTCGATGTGATTACCTTCGGCAAGTACGGAGGCGTGGGCATCGAGATCGGCGTGCGCGGCGACGATAAAGTGCTGACAGTAATCAGCGCCATGGACGATTCTCCGGCGCAGCGCGTGGGTATTCGCTCCGGTGATAAAATTATCGCGGTGGAAGATGAATCCACGAAGGGCATGACGACGCGTGAGGCATCAAGAGTGCTGCGCGGCGATCCGGGCACACAGGTCAAACTCACCATCGAGCGCATGGGCAGCCCGGAACCGATTGATTTCATGGTCACGCGGCAGTCGATTGATGTCAAGGATGTTCCCTACTCGGGATTCATTGAACCGGGCATGGGATATCTGAAACTGGCGCATTTCTCGACGCGCGCGCCGCAGGAAGTGGAAGCGGCGCTTGAAGACTTGAAGGCGGGCGGACTGGAAACTCTGATTCTGGATCTGCGGGGAAATCCCGGCGGCCTGTTAAGTGCGGCGGTTGGAGTTTTACAGAAGTTTCTGGATAAGGGCGAGATGGTGGTAACGACTCGCGGTCGCACCGAAGACGCCAACCGCGCCTTCCGTCTGGCTTCCAATCCCATTGCGGGGGATGTTCCGATTGTCGTGCTCGTGGATGGTGGATCGGCATCGGCCTCCGAAATTGTCGCCGGAGCGATTCAGGATCTGGATCGCGGCGTGTTAGTGGGCGAGCCGTCTTTCGGCAAGGGTCTCGTGCAGTCGGTGATAGCCTTTGAAACCGGCGAAGCGCTGAAAATGACGACCGCTAAATATTTCACTCCTTCGGGCCGACTGATTCAGAAGATTGACTACTTCCGGGATGATCAGGGTGTTGTGGTTGAGGAACCTTCCGAAGTGCCGGACGAAACGTTCGCCACGCGCAATGGCCGTCCGGTCGAAGGCGGCGGCGGAATCGAGCCGGATATCGCGATTCCCACGCCCCAGCCGGGCGAATTGGGAGTCGAACTCTGGCGGCAGGGCACGTTCTTCGATTTCATCAACGACTATCGCGCCAAGCATCCCACGCTGACCGATGCCAAGATTACTGATGCGGCAGTTGGTGAATTCAAGACCTGGCTGCAGGATCGCGATTTCCATTACGATGTGGACGGTCAGTCAGCGCTTACTTCATTGCGAGAAATCGTCACGGAGTTCAGCTTTGAGGACAGCACGGCATCGGATTTCGCTCATCTTGAAGAGATCTTAACGCAGGTGCGCGACCGCGACTTCGAAGGCGAACGGGAATTCATCCGCAAGAGTCTGGAAACCGAGCTGGCCAGCAGTCTTTGGGGATCGCGCGGCCGGATCGAAGCCAGCTTTGAGCATGATCCGCAAATCCTGAAAGCGATTGAGTTGTTAACCAACCAATCCGAATATTCCCACCTGCTCGCTGTCACCGACAGCAGCAAGACCGAAGAGCCTGAAGATAAGTAAACATCACGCGGGCAGGGAGCATTCCCTGCCCGCTTTTTTTCTGCGCTATTCATTCCTCATCCAAGCGAAGGAGAACTCCTTTGCGATTCCGCAAATTGAACTTACTTTTTCTGCTATCCTTTTCTCTGTTTGTCGTTGAGGCGACACTGGGAGCAGGACTTGACATTAGGATTCGCACTGCTGCATGGGGTGGAAGCTGTGATCCCGGTCCAAATAGAATTATTGCAGGTTCAAATATCTATTTAATCTGTTACAATGACACTGACGACAGCAAGAGACCGCTTGAAGCGGGCTGGCCCGAAGGTTATACTCTTGAAGCGGCTCTTGACTATAAAAAAGGCGAAACGTTCTTCACTACTGTCGGACTTTTGGAGAGACTGAATCCAACTCCGTACAAGACTACGTTAAACTTCGGATACGAAGCTTTGCTACAAGAGGATCCCGGATCAAATATTAATACGAGACAAAAAAACAGCAAAGCATTTGCGTTACATATTCCCGATGGCTTAGTTGGTCACACACTGACTTTTCGCGCACTCTATAATCACAGAGGACAGAATCTTGTCACCGGACCTTCACGAGCAATCAAGGTAATTGAACCTTGTGATGAGTATGACCAGGCTCGAATCGTGGCATCATGGATTTATGGTGCAACACATTCTCTTGACTATGATCGCGCGATCCATCTTGCTGATTCCATGATCGAAAATGGCTTGACAGATTTAGAAGGTTGGTATCATGCCAAAGTTGCTGCACAAGGATCGGGTAGAATAGATAAATTAATGGACTATTATAGCTGTATGTGGGAGGATTACGGAGTGCTTGACACCGGCTTTGGAGAAGGCATTCGCATAAATCATGGTCCAAGAAATCCAGAGATGAAGCTCTACTATGAACAAACCATGGATAACCTGCGAGAGCTTCTCGCAAAACAGCAATCCGACTCCCTAAAGTAAACCGAATATCATACCTCATAATTCATACCTTCCCCCCCATGTCCCGCGCAGAAAAATCACTTAAATATCTCGAAGCGGAACTGAAATTCGAACAATCGATTCGTCGAGGCTCTCGTGCTCGCGCGAGTGTGAAGCGGGTGCAGGAGTGGCTCTGCCTGCAAGGTGAGTTGGTGGTGGTGGACGGTGATTTCGGTCCGGCGACGGAAGCGGCGGTGATGCGGTTTCAAACGCGCAGGAAGCTTCCCACAACGGGTGTTGTCACACCGAAGGTATTTAAAGCGTTGGCTTCTCCCCTATTAGACCTCAAGACAATCACACCCGGCAGCACAACCGCTGTGCCTGCGCTCGCGCTGCGCGTTGCCAAACGCTGCCGTGTTCTACATGCTCGCGAAGCCGGCGGTGACAATCGCGGGCCGTGGGTGCGGCTGTTCAATTATGGCCAGGATGGACCACAGCTATACTGGTGTGCGGGCTTTGTTTCGTGGTGTCTGGACTATGCGGCTTATCTGCTCGGCAAGGAGAATCCCCTCGGTAAGCATACGCTGTCCTGCGACGAACTCCAGTCATTGGCAAACAGCCGCGGATTTTTCGCGACAGCCAAAGATGTGCGCACCGGAGTCTTGCCGAAACCCAAGCCGGGGAACACCTTTCTGCTGACGCACAAAAGCAATAAGAACGACTGGATTCACACGGGTTTCGTGTTCCGCAGTCATGATGAAACCTTTGAGACTCTCGAAGGCAATACCAACGACGACGGTTCCTCCAACGGTTACGGAGTTTTCAAGCGCACGCGCAGCTTTAATAACCGCTATGATTTTATTCTGCTGTAAATCGAGTCGCGGATGCCCATAATCGAAACCATTGGATTACTGCTGTTAGGTTTTGCCACCGGGATTCTTGGCGGCTATCTGGGTATCGGCGGCGCGCTGCTGATTACTCCCGTTTTTTTAGCGATGCTGAAAGGCGAAGGAGTTTCCGATGCACTTCGCTTCAAGCTCGCCTTTGGTACGGCTCTGCTCTCGATTACCGGCACCGGTATTTCCGCCGCGCTCAGTTACGCAAAGATGCGGCGTGTCCATTGGCCGGCGGTGCGAGCGACAGGCATTGCGGCGATCGTATTTTCCTTTG
>JAHIZR010000169.1 GCA_018814465.1 bacterium
ACCCGGTAGCGTCGCACGGCAGTGCATCCTTTCTTATCTCCCCCCACAACTTGGTTTGGGGGGACAAAAGGGGGGTTCGGTTTCTCACGCCGCCGCTTCGCCGAGTCTGATTCCATGAGAGCGCACCCCCTCTGTTTCACGAACGGTCGAATCTGGAGATTTAACGCGGCGTTAATTGGCTCCGACACAAATCAGGCAAGGCGGCTTCAGCCCCT
Source organism: bacterium (assembly GCA_018814465.1). Lineage (GTDB taxonomy): Bacteria > Electryoneota > RPQS01 > RPQS01 > RPQS01 > JAHIZR01. The sequence goes on from JAHIZR010000169.1 coordinate 216, forward strand.
TGTCTCAATGATTTTCAATGGGCTGAAGCCCATTGCCTCAGCTTAACCTACGCTTTCATTCCCATCCCTCCGCCCCCATCTCCTTCTAAGCTCATATATAATATATAGTTTAAATTAATTGTTGTATATACAGTCCCATATACTTGACAAATGTCATTTTCTGTATTATATTATGTCCGCATCGATCATTCCGTCAATCCCTACATAAGTACCGATTGAGGCACTGATAGGCCCTGTTTTTAGATCTGAAATAGCCGTTAATCGAGCTACAAATACTATTTATACAGCAGTTAACGGAGTTCGTTCGGTTAAAAAAAGTTTTTCACTACATTATGAATAGTAGCCGATCTACAAGCGAGGCAAGGCGGCTTCAGCCCCTTGTAGCGTGACAGACAATGGGCTAAAGCCCATTGCCTCAGCTTAATCTCCGTTTCAGGTTTCGTCCTTTGATTCCTCTCCGATTTCATCCGCCTCTTTTGCGATGCTATTGAGAAGCAGGAGAGGCAATCAGGATAGCTTGTTAGCCATGCGGAACTTTCGGTGATTCGGGGTAGTATCACTGGATAACCGCGAAAAAAGTGCGAATACTGGAGTTTCAACTCCGTTTTAATAATTATTTATAATGGGATAATTTCCGTCATGTTATTGCGCTCTCTAACTTTTTTTCGTATATTGTCCTGAGAGTAATAACTAACAAATCTCAATAAAGTAGTGATAACCTTATGGAAAATCATACCCCTAAGAATGAGAATGGGTTGACCCCAACCCGCGAGAACTACCTCCGCACCCTCTTTCAGCTTTCCCGATCCGGAGAGGGCGTCCGCCTCACCGACTTAGCCCGCGCCGAAGGCGTCCGCCTTCCCACCGCTCGTCATGCAGTTAACTGCTTGAGAGACTTGGGTTTTGCCGCGCAGGAAAATTATGGCCGCATTCAGTTGACCGAAAAGGGTCAAGTTTTGGGCCAGGAAATCTGCAATCGCTTCGAGCTGACTCGCAAATTCCTGATCGAGGTTTTGGGAGTGCAGGGTGAAGCCGCCGAACATGAGGCTTGTATCATGGAGCATCACCTGAGCGACGCGACCTTGGAACGCATCGCGGTGTTTGTCAATCATGTGACCGCCTGCCCCGGCGGAAGCGAAAAGGGCCCGGACTGTATCCTGAATCTTCGCGATGATGTGAAGCTGCAGGCCAACGGCAAGTATGCGTAATACTTTGCGCTGATTCTTAGCAGAGTTCGAAAAATTTGCTTATTATGAACGGAGAAGCGATAAACTTCTCCGTTTTTATTTTGTGATAAATTGCACAGGTGGCTTGTGAATTCACGATCCATATTGCCAGCTTTGATTCTGCTGGGCGCGTTGCTGCGGTTGGTCGCGATTGATATGCGTCCGCCGGGAACGCCGCTCTACGCGCCGGATGAGCCGGACTATGTCGAGCTCTCCACGAACCTGTGGCTGGGCGACGGCTACCGGTTGGAAGGGCACGCTACGGCTTACCGGGATATGCTCTTTCCCGCATTGGCGGCTGGGATTTTCAAGCTGACTGAAGGTTCCTTGCGGGCGGTGCAGTACTTTCAGTTGATATTGGGCTGCCTGACGGGGTGGCTGCTGTATCTTATCGGGCGCAAGCGGGTGACGGAAAAGTGGGCGCTGATATTGTGCGGGATCTGGATGGTTTATCCGTTAGCGGTGATCTATCCGTCGCTGTTCGTGACCGAGACGCTGTTCATGTTTCTGCTGCTGCTCTGCTTTGTCTGGTATGATAAGCTGGAGGCGGAGCGGTCGGTGGTGAATATGGCACTGCTCGGTTTATTGCTGGGACTGCTCTGTCTATCACGCGCGCCGGGGAGTTTCATGGTGGCCTCGGTTTTGATTTATGTGGTGCTGATTCGCTATGAAATCGCGTGGCGGGAGCGCTTTCGCACGGCGGCGATTGTGCTGACGGTGTGCTTGGTTGTCGTCTTGCCGTGGATGATTCGAAACTATGTGGTGGTGGACAGTTTTTCGCTGAACACCAACGGCGGGATGAATTTGTTTATCGGCAATAATCCGGAAGCGCGCGGATCGTATTATTTGAATGATGAGATGCTGCTGCGGACGAATAATCTGGCGCCGACGGAAGCGGGCCGGGATCGCGCCTGCCGGACGCTGGCCAAGGAGTATTTCTGGGGAAATTTCCGGCATTCGCTGGATCTGTGGCCGAAGAAATTCGCGCACTTTTGGTCGACGGATATGGCGATGCTGACTCATTATTTGCCGTTGCGGGGTTCGACGTCGTTGGCGGAGTCGCTGCGGGCCATGCCGGCGTGGAGTCTGTTAGTGATGGCGATTCCGTATTGTCTGATTGTGATGATGGGGACGGCGGGATTTTATCTGGTGAAGCATTTTCCGACGCGCGGCTTGTTTATTCTGCACATTTTCTGGACGGTGTTCGCCGCCTTTGTGACTTATGGGCTGCCGCGCTATCATTATCCGGTGATGCCCGCGCTGATGATCGGGATGGTGGTCTATCTGGAGCGCAAGCCGTGGCAGGGGGCTCCCTCATGGCGGCGCAACTTCCTGCTGGCGGTGCTGGGACTGTTCGGCGGCATCTGGCTGTTTGAGGTGGCCACGATCACGGGATTTTACTCGATTGGGTAGAGGAATGAAACGATATAGAAGATACTTCATTCAAATTCTGTTTCCGATGGTTGCTTCAGCAGCTCTCTGCCAGACCGGCTCTCACTCCGCGTTTTTCGTGGCGAACGAGGGGCAATGGCCGGGCGAGTTTGCTTTCCGGTACGATGGCGGCGGGGGAAGCTGGTTTGTGACCAAGGATGGCTTGACGATTGATTTGAAGCGTTATGAGGTTTCCCCCCAAACTGGGTTTGGGGGGACGGAAGGGGGGTATTCAGATCGTGATCCTTTCGGAGACCGCGAACCGGAGCCGCGTTCAGTCAAAGGCCATGTGATCAAGTTAAACCTCGTTCGTAATGATTCATTCCGGCCGCGCGGGGACGCATGGCTCGGCGGAGATATTGAGGACGCACGGCTCGGCGGAGATTTTCAAGACGCACAGGTTGGAGAAGAGTTCCGGGCACCCGGGGACGGGCGCCTCGGCGGAGAGTCCGCTGTAGAAGCACACAGCTGTGTGCCCCTACTGGAGGGAAAAGACAAGCTCGCCTCCTACAGCAACTACTTCCTTGGTCAGGACAGTACCAAATGGCGGAGTCGGGTCGGGCATTATCGAACGGTAATCGCCAAAGAGGTCTGGCCGGGGATTGATGTGGAATACCGTGCGGAACCGCAAGGTGTGGAGATGGTCTTCCGTGTTCAGCCGGGAGCCGATGTAGATCAGATTCAGGTTGAGTATGAAGGTTTGGATGCGCCACTATCGGTTGATAATAAAGGGAATCTTGTCCTGAAAACGTCGTTAGGCAACCTGATCGAGGAAGCGCCCTTTGCCTATCAAACCGAGAACCGCCGTCAGCGCGAGGTAGCTGTGCACTATGAACTGACAACTAATGGTTATCGTTTCGTCGCAGAGAGCTACGACCGCAATCATGAACTGGTAATTGATCCGCTGATTTACAGCACCTACTGCGGGGGCAGTGAGGTAGGTGATACTTTTAATAGTATTGTAATTGATGATGAAAATAATAAGGTTTTCGGGGGTGAGACATATGCAGAAGACTTCCCGATCACTGAGGGAGCTTATCAGGATTCTCTCAATTCACAGGCAGATGGTGTCATTGCCAAGTTCTCACCAAACGGTCGGAATCTTCTCTTTTCGACCTACATTGGCGGACCGGACTATGATTACATAAAAACAGCTGTCTTAGCTTCGGAATCCACAATCTGGTTTTCTGGACGCTCAGGGGATGGGACATGCAGTCCGGGCTGGCCATTGGTGAATGCGGTAGACTCAATCTGCGGCGGCGAAGTCGAAGGAATTTTCGGCCTATTGTCCACGGATGGTACCGATCTTGAATTCAGTTCCTATTGGGGCGGTGAGGGGGCCGACAGAATTTATAACTGCGGTATAGATGAATTTGGAAACATCTATCTCGTCGGTTCAACATCATCCCCCGACTTCGTTTCCACGCCGGGCGCTCTTTTCGAAGAATTTCCAGGAGGTGCCAGTGCTTTTATCACACGTATCAGTCCGGAGCCAATCACGATAGCCTATTCTTCTTTTTTCCCCGGGAGTTCGAGTTCGGCTTTCTACGGGCTTCAGGTTGTTTCAGCCAACAATATCTGGATTTCAGGTAAGGCCAGGGGCGAGATTGTGATCACGGAGGACGCCTATCAGCAGGCACCAATTATCGATTCATTTAATCAGTTCTTCGTGCAGTTGGATCTGGTCAATAACCAAGTTCTTTATTCCACATATTTCTGCGGCCCGGATTATGATTGGTTTCATGTGAAAACTCTGGATTCTAACCATCTCTTGATTTATGGCTATACGCAATCACCGACATGGCCCGTTTCCGAAAATGCATTTGATCCTATCCCGCCGGTTAATTCCCGACAAAAGGGATACATCGCAATCCTTCAACTCCCGGATTCGATCAGCCATGCGACTTATTTGGGCGGGATAACTTTAGATGAAATTGATCATTTAAATGTGGATTCGGATGGCTCATTTATTCTGGCTGGTCGTACAGGCAGTATTGATTTCCCGGTGACGCCGGATGCCTATGATTCTACACTTAATACGACGGTGGAGGAATTTGTGGGTGATATGTTTTTTTGCAGGATGAGTTCGGATTTGTCGACGCTATTGTATTCGACGTATTTGGGCGGCTGGTTTATTGATTGGTGTGAAGGGGCTGCCTTGGAAGCTCCGAGTAAGCTTTGGATTTGCGGTGTTGCAGGAGAAACGGATTGGCCGATAACAGAGGACGCATATCAGCCGGAGGTCGCCGAAGGCAGCTGGGGCGGGGATGCATACTTTCTGTGTTTTGAGCTTCCCGGCTACAATTCGATTGTACAACGAACACCCTTCATGCCTGATAAGTTTTCTTTATCGATTTACCCAAATCCCTTCAATCCCTCCACAACGATCTCCTTTACATTGCCGAGACAGGCACAGACCTCGCTTGAAGTGTTCAATGTGCTCGGGCAAGCGATTTACACGGTTGACTTGGGGCAGTTGCCGGCAGGGGAATACCATCATCTGCTGGATGCCGCGAGTCTGCCGTCGGGAACGTATCTGACAAGACTCGATGCGGGGGAAATGCAGAAGGTGAAGAAGATGGCGGTGGTGAGATAGGAAGGTATAAAATATGAGGTCTGAGGTATGAATGAAGAGACCCGAAAGAAAGGGATGAGGGCGGAGGGATGAGGGATGAAAACGGAAATTTGAAATGAGAAATTAGAAACCTGAATGCATGCAGGGCAGGGGGGCGGAGTTCCTTCGGGTCGCAGAGTGTCGAGAGTGTTGCTGTTTCGTCTA
>JAHIZR010000170.1 GCA_018814465.1 bacterium
ATCCGGAAAGTTGCAAGGCTCGGGGATAAATTGGGGAAAAGAGGTCAGAAGGGCAGGGGACACTCACAGAACATTCTCTTGATAACTGCGCGAAAAAAACCCAAAAAGAAAGCCCTCCGAGGGAGAGGAGGGCTTTCGCAGTGGACTGTCGATCACCGGGACCCACAGTCAGTTGCTACGGGGAATCAGTTATAGTCTATTTCTATGAGCGAACACGCAGCATGAGTGCTTACATGTTCGTTGAAGTCTTTGGATATGGGGGAATTCTACCGAACAGGCCGATCCTTCTCCTAAATAATATTTAGCAAGATTATCGGTGGAAGTCAAGGCCGCTCATCCTCTTTATCGCAAAGTCCAGCAAGCGTCGCTCGGCGAGCTCTGTATCGCGGATGACATCTCATGCGTGAATCAAGCTGGCGTCGGAATATGCGCGAGCATCAAACCCTGATGGCGGAAGGGCGAAGTACATCTGATTGTGACAAGATATAGGATTTGCGTAACTTTTATAATATCAATATAATAAGTTTATGCGCATGATCCAGCGGGGTCTCTTTCATTATTGCAGAACAGTCTCTTGCGAGTCTGGGTCAGGTTAGGTATCATTAGGAGCCTACCCTTTAAAGATTCCGGCCGGGTTGCGCGAGCATCTCAACCTCGCGCTATGAAAACCGAATCGCTGCTTAACCCGGCTCGGCGAATATGAAATCCGGCACAACGGACTCCCCATAAAAGCAACTCTAATCCCTGTGATTACCGAACGACTTAATCACCTGCTCAAAGCGGCGGTCGCTTTGATCTCGCTTGCCCTGCTGGGCATACTCTGTGTTTTTTTCATCCGCGAAGCGACGAAGGTCAGCAAGTGGGGGGTATCCGGCGAGATCTCCAACACGCGTATGGAACTGACCGAAGACAGTGTTTATGTATTCGAGCGCGTAACCGAATCCGATTTCACCAGTCCTCCCTATCCAGTTGTCGGGGATACGGTTGTGATGCTGAATGATACGGCGGTAACAATTGAATATGTGAACGCTTTTCAGAACACCGTATTTGTAGCCGGATATTTCCTACCGGTGGCTTATCTGCGGGAGGGTGTTGAAACAACCTCAGAAATCGAACTGCGGTATCCGGCCAAAAGCGAATATTACTCAGTCATTTTGCTGCAGTGGCTGCGGTTTTTGATCGGATTCGGTTATATGGGTGTCGGGTTGTGGGCGTTTTTCAAGCGGCCGGATTCGGCAGCGGTGCGGGTATTCGCGCTGTTCTGCGGCTCTATGACCTCATTCATGATTGCGGGAGTGAATGTTTTAGAGGACAAGTTCGCATTGTTCGATATTCCGTTTTGGGAGGTATTCAGACAAATATTGGGCGGCTTTGGGCTCCTGATGGCGGGATTCTGGTTGAACCTGAATCTGCTCTTTCCGCACACAAATCGTTTTATGCAGCATCATCCGGCGTGGGCGTATGTTGCCTGCTATTTCTTCGCGGTGGCGGCGATTATCAGTAACATTTCATATGTGGGTCTGAATGAGAAGGCCGTAGACATTGTGGTGGGTGCGGGTATGATTGGATCGATAGCCGCCGGATTTGTGCTGCTTGTGCACAATTTTATCAGGGCGGAAAACCGGGTTGAGAGACGGCAGACACAGTTAGTTCTCTGGGGAACAGGCTTGGGATTAATCACTTTTTTCCTGCTGGTCGGGATTGCGGCATTTTTCCGGGAATGGTTTGCGGAACGGGCGCTGCTGTTAATCAATATTACGTTTTTATTGCTACTGCTGTCGCCGCTTTCGTTTGCCTATGCGTTCGGGAAGTTCGGATTACTGGAGGTGCAGGGCAGAATTCGGCGGGGAACGCGGTTTGTGCTGGTGGGGCTGACACTGGGAGTGGTCTACGGAGCGGGCGCGGTGCTGATCGGGAATTTCGTTATCACGCAACTGAATATCGAGAGTAATATTCCGACGATCGTGGTGGCGCTGGTGTTTGCGATGGGGATTTCGCCGACGCAGAAGAAACTGAGAGCGGTGCTGGAGCGAAGATTTTATCCGGAGCGGATTCGTCTGCGGCAGATGATGGAGGGGCTCTTAGAGGAACACGACTATGTAGGGAATCGCACGCTATTTTGGTCGGAACTGGAGAGCCGGATTCGGAGCAGTTTATCGGTCGAGTCGGTCTTTCCGGTGCTGGCGGGGATTAACGGAGCGCAGTTTATGATGGCTGAACGGGATGCGACTCCGTTCTGCCGGGAGAGTTCGTTTGTGTTGCGGCTGGCGAAGGAGCGGCGGCCGCTGTTAGTGGACGAGATGATTGCCAGTGAACGGGTGGAGCTGTCGGTCGATGAGAACGAGTGGCTGCACAGCAGGAGGATCGCGCTGGTGATGCCCTTGGTGACGAATCAGCG
>JAHIZR010000002.1 GCA_018814465.1 bacterium
AGATCGCTTCATCGGATTCGGAATGCATTTCCAGCGCGCGCACACCGCCGCCATAGGGAAAGCGGATCACGACGGGCATCGGCTTGCGGCCTCTTGTACGATAGCGGAAGCGGGAGAGATGCGTCTTGATCTGATTGAAGGCGGGATAGACAAAGCCATCGAACTGCATTTCCGCGACGGGACGCAGTCCGGCAATCGCCATACCCACAGCCGCGCCGCAGATGGAATCTTCAGCCAACGGTGTATCGAAGACACGCTCCGCGCCGTACTTTTTCTGCAAGCCTTCAGTCACGCGAAACACACCGCCGTTGACGCCGATGTCTTCACCGAAGCAAAGAATATTCTTGTCGTCGCCGAGTTTATTGTCGAGCGCGCTGTTCAGCGCCTGCACCATTGTCATCGTTGCCATTAGTGTTCCTCCTTCCACAGCAAATAGCCCTGCAGATCAGCCATTTGATCCTGCAGGCTGTTGGTCATTTCGGCAAACTGATGCGAGAAGAGTTCGACAACCGTATTCGGTCCCATGGCGGATGCCATCACAAACGCCGCTTCGATCTTGCGGTTCACATATTCCTCGTGCGCTTTTTCCAGCTTGTCATTCCAGAGCTTGCGACTCTCTAAATAGATTTTCACACGCGCCAGCGGATCCCGTGCTTCCCAATAGGTTTCTTCTTTTTTATCGCGATACTTGGAGGGATCGTCGGAGGTCGTATGCGCGCCCATGCGATAGGTCAGCAACTCAATCAATGAGGGTCCGTTGCCGGCGCGGGCATGTTCGACGGCTTCTGATGTGGCGCGATAAACCGCCAGCATATCATTACCGTCCACCTGAATCCCCGGCATTTGATAGGCGATAGCCTTCTGCGCTAGCGTGGGTGTCATCGTCTGCACGTCACGATGCGCGGAAATCGCATACTGGTTGTTGTTGATGATAAAGATCACCGGGCACTTGAAGACAGCCGCCCAGTTCAGTGATTCGTGAAAGTCGCCGGTGGAGGTGCCGCCGTCGCCGACATAGGCAACCACGACTTCCTTCCCGCCGCGATACTTGATGGCGTGACCGATACCGCAGGCGTGCTGCATCTGCGAGGCAATCGGCACCGACATGGGAGTCGCGTTTACATCATCATAGACCGCGCCCTCTTCGAGTCCCATATTCTGCATGAACATGCGCTCGATGGGGACACCGTGAAAAAGCAGCGCCGCCATTTCGCGGAAGGCTTGACAAGCCCAGTCGTCGCGGTTGATGGCCATCGTCGTGCCCACGACCGCTTCCTGACCGCGATTGACAGGTAAGGTGAACATCTTGCCCTGCCGTTGGTAGTTGACACATTTGTTGTCCGCCATGCGCGCGAATTTCATGGTCTTGTAGCCTTCGATCAGCAGCTCGTCGGTGATGTCGGGCATCCATTCGGGCGCGACGATCTTCCCTGTGTGATCGAGAATCGTCAGTCGTTTTTGCTTGAGGGGATCGAATTCGGCAAAGACAGACTTCTGTTTAGTTGCCTTGCTTTTTTCGTTCTTGACCACTTTGCCAGTGGCTTCTTTGGTTGTTACACTCATGCTTAAATTTTCGATGTATGTGGTTTATTTGTCAATTCTGTATCGGATGTCTCTCGGATGTAAGGTTATCCTAAGCAGGAGATATTCCTAACACTTATCTCTAAACTATTGATATATAATGTATTATGTGAAAGTAATAATCTGACAACTTTCGTCATAATATACGTATACGGTGATGAAGAGTCAAGTGTTCCTTTAAAGGATACAGAAGGCGCAATAGACTTTCCTCAGTACAAAAAAAGAGGAGTCCTGTTGCTCTATCTGTTGTTCGAGAAACTCGGTTTTTCTCGAGGAATTATACTGGGTATTGCGACCTTAGTGCGGGACGAATGAATCAATCGAATCTGACCGGCGAGGGACAATTATTAGTAAGCAAATTCACACTTTGACCACCTTCCTATGTGTCTATCTTTATTGAAATAGTAAAGGCTTTTGCAGGATTCACTAAACCGAAAAAATTTGCTTAACCTATTAAAAAAGCCTATATTCTGTTCTGGAAAGAATAGGGATTATCCCTGTTCGATCAATGTCTTATTCGTATTTGTTTTAAATAACCAATGCCGGGCAACGGAGGTCGAATGGCAGAATATACTCAGCCCCGCGTGGAGATTGTTCCGAATTTATGTAAAGCCTGTCAGCGCTGCGTTGACGTTTGCAAGCCGGGAGTAATCGAAACGAATCTTGAGAATGCGTTCAATGAATTAGGCTATCAGTGGTTGGTCTACAAAGGCGAAGGCTGCACCGGATGCGGCGCCTGTTTCTACGCCTGCCCTGAACCGGGAGCCATCATTGTTTTCAAACGTACAAAGGCGGAAGAAGATGTCGCCGGCAACGGCAAAGCGCCGAAATAAGTTGTTGGGCTTGCCGGGCAGGCACAACCCCGCTCGAGCGAGCAGCGAACCGTAAACCGATAAGCTTTCCCAGCAGGATAAAACCTGCAAAAGAGAACACCATATGGAATTAATCAAGGCGAATGAAGCAGTCGTAAAAGCTGCCATCTTAGCCGGATGCACTCAGTATTACGGATACCCTATTACTCCGGCATCCGAAGTGGCAATGGCGTCCGCGAAATACCTGCCTAAGGTCGGCGGCACCTTTCTTCAGGCAGAATCGGAAGTAGCCGCTATCAACATGGTCTATGGCGCATCCGGCGCGGGCGCGCGCGTCATGACCGCATCCTCCGGTCCCGGAATTTCCCTCAAACAAGAAGGCGTCTCCTACATGGCGGCGTCGGAACTGCCCTGCGTGATCGTTGACGTGATGCGCGCCGGTCCCGGTCTTGGCAATATCTGGCCCGAACAAGGCGATTGGAATCAGGTCGTCCACGGCGGCGGCCACGGCAACTATAAAGTCATCGTCCTGACTCCCAATTGCGCGCAGGAAATGTGCGATCTGACCATTCTGGCCTTCGAACTGGCGGAAAAGTACCGCACTCCGGTCTACTTGTTGACGGATGCCTATATCGGACAGATGATGGAACCGGTAAACTTCCCCAAGGAGCGTGTGAAGCCCGCTCGTAAGGATTGGGCGCTGTATGCCGACGCCGACTCCCATAAAAATCTGGTTTCCTCGATCTTCATGAGTACGGGCGGCTTGGAAGAGCATAATATTCACTTGCAGGAAAAGTATGCAGAAATTGAGAAAAACGAAGTCCGCTATCAGGAAGTCATGGTGGAAGACGCGGATCTGGTAATGATCGGCTACGGCTTTATTTCCCGCATGCTGCTGTCGGTCACCGAGATTCTGCGCGAAGAAGGCTATAAGGTCGGACTGCTGCGCCCAATTACGGCCTTCCCGTTCTGCTCAAAGCGACTGGAAGAGCTGGCCGGTCAGGGAAAGACGTTTCTGGATGTGGAACTGTCCAACGGACAGATGTTGCGGGATGTAAGACTCGCGGTCGGCAAAGATGCCACCGTGCATTTCTATAATCGCATGGGTGGTATCGTGCCGTCGGTGGAAGAGCTGACGAACGTTGCCCGCGGATACTTAAAGTAGGAGACAAGCATGGCAAAAGATATTCTGCAAAAACCCGGCGCGTTCTTCGACCAATTCGACCGCAAAGGCGGCGCGCAAAAAACAACACATTATTGTCCGGGCTGCGGCCACGGCAACGCGCATAAACTCATCGCGGAAGCCATTGACGATATGGGACTGCAGGACCGCGCGGTCTTCGTGTCTCCCGTCGGCTGTTCGGTCTTCGCTTATTACTATTTCGATATGGGAAATATTCAGGCCGCGCACGGTCGCGCTCCCGCGGTGGGAACCGGCGTCAAGCGCACCCGCCCGAATTCCATCGTGATTTCCTATCAGGGCGACGGCGACTTGGCCTCCATCGGCAGCGCGGAAATTCTGCATGCGGCCAATCGCGGCGAGCAGATGGCCGTGTTCTTTATCAACAATGCGATTTACGGGATGACCGGCGGCCAAATGGCGGCGACGAGTCTGATCGGCCAAAAGACAACCACCAGTCCTTATGGGCGAACCGTCGAAAACGAGGGCTATCCCATGCAGATGGCCGAGATCATGGCGACGCTGCGGGCTCCGGTATTCGTACAGCGCTGCCATCTCGCGGACTCCAAGGGAATCATGGATACCCGCAAGGCGGTTCGCAAGGCGATAAAGAATCAGGCTGAGGGCAAAGGCTTCAGTTTCGTTGAGATTCTCTCGCCCTGTCCCACCGGCTGGAAAATGAGTACCCATGATGCCTGCGAATATATCAAAACAAATATGCTGCCGATTTTCCCGGCAAAGGTCTTCAAAGACGAATCCGAGACGCGTGAGCCTTTCTTCCGCGAAATCCCGACTCTGACAGATGAACAAGTCATCAAAGCGCTCGAACTCGGCATGCTGGGCGAGCCGCAGCCGCGCGATGAGAAGTTCCTGAAGAACTTCACCACAATGAAATATAAGTTTGCCGGATTCGGCGGACAGGGTGTGCTGACGGCGGGAGTTATCTTGGCGGCGACCGCCATGCAGGAGAATCTGCAGGTCAGCTGGATTCCTTCCTACGGCCCGGAGATGCGCGGCGGTACCGCCAACTGTTCGGTCGTGCTCTCGAAAGACCCCATCGGCTCACCATTGGTCGTGAAACCGGATGTGCTCGCGGTCATGAACGATCCGTCGCTGGATACCTTCGAAAACGACTTGAAGCCCGGCGGTTTGCTGATCGTCAACAGCTCGATCATCGCCCGCAAGACGAAGCGCACCGATATCGACACGCTCTACATTCCGCTGACCGATATCGCCTCCAAGATGGGATTGACCGCGGCGGCCAACATGGTTTTGCTCGGCGCCTATCTGGAATACACCAAGCTGCTGCCGCTGGAACACCTGAAACTGATCGCGCCGCGCGGCTTGAAGCGCAAAGAACTCGCCGACAAGAATGTCGAAGCCGTCGAAGCCGGCGCTAAATGGGTCCGCGAGAACATCACCGCGAAAAAGACAAAAGCCCCCGCCCCCGTAGCGTAACGTAAGTCTTAAATCGAAAAGCAAAGCGGGCTTCCTGTGATGGAAGCCCGCTTTCTTTATTTCTGTTGCTTGATGCACCCTCTGCATTATTGCTTCGCCGCAATAGCCTGTTACCGTTCCTGAGCCTGTCATCCTGAAAGGATCTCTTATTCTCATCTCCCCCCGTTCACAGGGGGACACAAGGGGGGTTCTTTCCGCTCCGCATCGCCGAGATCGTTATTCACCCGGTAGCGTTGCACGGCAGTGCACTCTTGGTTTTCTCCGCCCCCACCGGGGACGGTGGGGGTTAGTAAAGGAAG
>JAHIZR010000171.1 GCA_018814465.1 bacterium
GCCGGGTCGGTCGAAGACCCGATTTCATCGATCAGCACAAGCTTCTGTTCCGATTCCTCGCGCACCATTTTGCTTAGTCGTCCGATATGCGCGGTAAAAGTCGAAAGATCACTTTCAATCGACTGTGCATCTCCGATATCCGCATAGATTGCCGTGATAAAAGGTAGCCTGCTTCCCGGAGCCGCCGGTATCAGCAATCCGGCCGCCGCCATCATGCAGAGCACGCCGACTGTTTTCAGCGCGACGGTTTTACCGCCCGCGTTCGGGCCGGAGATGACAATCGTCCGCACAGGCGGTTCGATCTGAAGCGAAAGCGGCACGACTTTCTCCCGCAGCCGTTCAATCAACAACGGATGCCGGCCGTTCTGCAGCAGCATGGCGCCGTTTTCAGTCAGTTCCGGCGCAATACAAGTCCAGCGAATCGCCAACCTGCCACGCGCATAGATTTCATCTAAGTCGGCCAGCGTTTCCAATGACAGCCACAACAGATCCAACCGTTCATGTACCAGCGCGGTCAGTTCCAGCAGAATCTTATGAATCTCCCGCCGCTCATCCATTTCCAACTGCCGCAATTTATTCGAGATTTCCAGAGTCTCGACCGGCTCCATGAATACCGTCGCGCCGGAGGCCGACTGATCCACAATCACTCCCTGCACGCGCCGCCGCGCTTCATCTTTCACCGGCAGCACAAACTTGCCTTCCCGGTAATTCACCACGGAATCGCGCAGCACGCCCTGCGCCGACCATTTTTCCAGCACCCCCTGCACCTTGCTCTCGAGCGCTTTGTTCTCCTTGCGAATCTCGCGGCGAATCTTGGACAGCGCGGCGGAGGCGTCATCGGCAACTGTTCCGTCCGGCTCAATCGCTTTCTGAATCTTGCGCGCGATATCCCGTAAATCCGCTAAGCGATCCGACAACTCGAACAGCAGCGGCACTTTCTCGCGGCGATGGCGCAGATAGTCCTTCATATTCGAAGAGCAGTCCATTGTCGCGGCAATCTGCAGCAGAATCTCCGGCTCCAGCGACGCGCCTTCCACAGAGACCCGCTTGAGTTCATCCCGAATATCGTACAGACCATCCATCGGCACCCCGCCCGACGATTCCGTTTGCAGCCGTACCATTTCCGTCGTGCGATCCATGGTCTTGAGCGAGAGTTCAACTGTTTTGAACGGCCTCAGCTCTTCAAACCGTTCCGCGCCTAAAGCAGATGCCGCCAATGAGGCGGCAGTCCGGCAGATGCGATCCCATTCCAGGGCATGTAAGGTATCGGTGGAAGTTATATCCATTTTTTCTGTTGTGCGGATTCCCAGTGTGTTAAATCATAGCCGATGGTCCGGCCGATACGGATCAGCTTGGACTTCGATAAAAAGATGCGAACATTGCCGGAAGGATCGGCCCATTGCACGACGGTAACCAGCATGGCAATCAGCACCGCTCCCTTCAAAGCTCCGGCCAGCAATCCGAAGATCCGGTCCGGCCACTTGAAAACCGTCTTATCGATAGCCGTATGCAGCTTGTTTCCGATATAGGCAAAGGACAGATAGATCGTCACAAAAAAGAGCAGAAAGATCAAACCTGTTCCCCAACTCTGCTGCCAGCCGGGTTCGGTAAAACGTTCGGCCAAGTCATGCAAAGAATGCCGGTATACCAAGGTCAGGATAAGCGCAATACCCAGCCCGACGGTCACCAGCAGTTCCATTACCATCCCCCGCCGGATTCCGGCAATCCCGAAACCCAACAGCAGGAAAATAATTAAGATATCGATTATCGTAAGTCCGAACATAAAGCCAAAATACTCATTCGCAGCCGCAATCGCAAGCTCAAGCAATCCTTAAAGTTCAAATCCCGTCAAGAAAAACGCCCAGCCAAATGCGGCAGGGCGTCTCAGTTTCAAAGCAGGTTCCGTCAGCGACGGTCCATCATCCTGCGCAGTTTGCGCAGTTTGCGGCGGGCGGTGTTCTCTTCGCGCTTTTTAGTGGTCGAAGGTTTTTCGTACCACTGACGGCGGCGAACCTCTGCCATCAATCCCGACTTCTCACAGGCTTTCTGAAATCTGCGGAGCAGACGGTCGCCTGGCTCTCCTTCACGGGCCTTGACAAATGGCATAGTCTAATAACACCTCCTTTTCGCGACGGTTAATGAATGATGATTTATTTAGCTTATTAATTTAAGGAGGCTTATGCTTAAAAGCAACTCAGGCGTTCAAACGTTTGTTCAATATTAACAGTTTATTAGACCATTTTATTACCACAACCGAGGCATTCTGTCCCGCCTTTCTAAAACAACTGCCTCCTGATAGCGTTCATTGGATTCCGCTGGTGGAGACAAACATCTTCGAGAGTGGCTGTGTGGCTTTGCAGCCGGGTGATTCCGGTAGTGAACATTCCTCGATGAGCTGGCAGGAGATGCTCGTGGTCTTGCGCGGCGAGGGCGAAATCATCATTGGAGGCAAAGAAAAGCTGCCGATTCAGGCTGGTGAGGCGGTCTATATTCCGCGCCAGACCATCCATCAGCTCCACTGCACCGGTGATTCCGCCCTGCAATACGTCTACGTCGCGGCAAAGACGGAACCATAGCTCGCTCGTGTTGACATTCCGGAAACTCGTCCTCCCTATACTATCCCACATGCTCCTGCGTGCGGGAAGATAATATCGTCTGGAATCCTGATCGTATTGTTGCTGAATATGTCTTGATTTAGTTGTTCAATTACGATAACTTTATCCCTATCCCGCCGCAGAGATCAGGACAGACTCCGCGGCACCCGGATTCATAACCTTCCGCTTTCATATTTCAAATTTCTTAATTCATATTTTTCTTCCATGAAACCAAATCCCAACATTTTTCGCGAATACGATATTCGCGGTGTCGTAGAACAAGACTTGCAGCCGGAAGTTGTAGTGCAGCTCGGCAAGGGTATCGGCACTTGCATCCGTCGCAATGGCGGCAAGAAGTTTACCATTGGCCGCGACGGCCGACTGTCCAGCGAACGCATCGCCTCCGATCTGAAGGCAGGCTTGCTCGCCGTCGGCATGGAAATCGTCGATGTCGGTCAGTGTACCACGCCGGTACTATATTTCTCCGCCCGTCATCTGGAATGCTGCGGCGGCATCATGATTACCGGCTCACATAATCCGCCCGAATTCAACGGCATCAAGATGGCCTTCGGCAAGACTTCCATTCACGGCGCGCAGATTCAGGAGATCAAACACCTCATCGAGCGGCAGGATTTCGAGACCAGTAAAGGCCCCGCCGTCACGACTTATGACATTCTCGATCCGTATGTCAACTGGCTGACTACTAACCTCAAACTGGATCGCACCGTCGGCGTCGCGGTGGATTCCGGCAACGGAGTCGGCGGTTTGATTGCGCCGCAGATTTTCCGCGAGATCGGCGCAACTGTTTTCGATCTCTACTCCGAAGTTGACGGCACATTTCCCAATCATCACCCCGATCCCACCGTCGAAAAAAACCTTGTCGACCTGAAAGCGCTCGTCGCCAAGAAAGGCCTTGAGCTTGGTGTCGGTTTCGACGGCGACGCCGACAGATTAGGCGCCATCGACAAAAACGGCGCGGTGATCTGGGGCGATCAACTAATGACGCTGTTTGCGCGCTCCATTCTGAAGGAGCACCCCGGCGCGACCATCATCGGCGATGTCAAATGCAGCGACAACTTCTACGATGATGTGCGCAAGCACGGCGGCAATGCCGTGATGTGGAAAACTGGACATGCGCTTATCAAAAACAAGATGTGGGAAGCGAAAGCCCAGCTTGCCGGAGAAATGAGCGGTCACTTCTTCTTTGCCGACCGTTATTTCGGTTTCGATGACGGCATCTATTCGGCGGGCCGCCTGCTTGAAATCGTCAGCCGCCTCGATCACGGTCTCGATGTCGAACTGTCCGATCTGCCCAAGACTTTCAACACTCCCGAAATCCGCGTGGACTGCCCCGATGAAGTGAAATTCGATGTCGTCGATAAAGTCAAGACCAGCTTTAAGGAACGCGGTCTGGAAAC
>JAHIZR010000003.1 GCA_018814465.1 bacterium
CTTGAAACCGATGCCGCCGACCAGCAGCGCCGCCGCCGCTAATAGAGCGGGAGAGGAGGTCAACGAGACTCGCAGTACATCCAGATCGGTCGAGCCTGTCAAGCCATAGAAGAGACTCAGGCTATAGAGCATGATGCCTGACGCCATCGCGCCGATGATGACATATTTCAATCCGGCTTCACCGGAGCGCACATCATCGCGTACCCAAGCCGTCAGCAGGAAGAGCGGAATCGTGGTCAGTTCAAGGCTGACATAGAGAGAAATCAGATCCCGCGCGCTGCACAGGTACATCATGCCCGCCATCGTGGAAAGCAGTACCATATAGTATTCCGCGCCGGAAGCCATTCCCTTGACCTGCTTGGTCAGACGGCCGTCCAGCATGTCCAGCGACATGGCAACCGTCAAAATACCCGCCACAAGAAACAGGATTTTGAACCACCAGGCGACGGGATCCATCACGAAACGACCGCCCAGCATCTCACCCGTTTGCGGCATAAAGAAAACCAAAGCAACGAACGAGGCGGCAATACCAATCATCGACAATGGCGCCAGCGCCTTGCTGCTGTTGGGCGACATCGTGCCCGCCATCAAGACCAGCAGGGCGGTCACAAGAATAATCAGTTCAGGAATCATTAACATGGTTAAACAACCGCAGATGCTATAGTGATGAAATCATCCCGCTCTCATGCAGGCGATTCAGGAATGGGAAAATGGAACCTTCGATTAAATCAACAAACAGCCAGGGCAGCATGCCGCCGATCGCCAGCGCCGCAATCAAGACTCCGGTCGAGATCTTCTCCGGCAGCGTCGCATCGGTGAGCTTCTCGAACTCGGGATTGGTAATCGTACTATGAAAAACAGTCGCCAATCCGCGCAGCACGTAAACCGCCGTCACGACAATACTCAGCGTTGCCAGGATGGTCAATGTTCTCATTAAAGTAATGTCATGCCACTGGTTGCCGAAGAAGCCGCCGAGGAAGACATGCGATTCGGCGATAAAACCCGACAGACCCGGCAGGCCCAATGATGCCAGACCGCCGATATAGAAAGCGGAAGCCAGCCAAGGCATTACCTTTGCCAGTCCGCCCATCTCGGGAATCATGCGCGTATGCGTGCGGCCATAGACCATACCGATCAAACCGAAGAAGAGTCCCGTCATGATACCGTGACTGAACATCTGAATGACCGCGCCCTTGATGCCCATCAGATTCAAGGCCAGCAATCCGAACAGGACGAAACCGCAGTGACTGACCGAGGAATACGCGGTAAAGTATTTCAGGTCTTTTTGCTTGATCGCGCCCAGTGAACCGTACAGAATGTTTACCGTGGCCAGCGCCATAAAAAACATCGCCCAGTAGATCGCCCCTTCCGGCATCAGATAGATCGCGACCCGCAGACAGCCGTAGCCGCCCAGCTTCATCAGCACTCCGGCGTGCAGCATCGAAACCGCGGTCGGAGCGGAAGCGTGACCGTCCGGCGACCAGGTATGCAGCGGGAAGATCGCTCCCAGCACGCCGAAACCGACGAAGATAATCGGGAAGACCCAAAGCTGGAAGGCTTCCGGAAAATGAATCTTGGACAGTTCGATCAAGTTGAACGAGTGAATACCCGAACCGTGATACAGAGCAAGGATACCCACTAAGAGTCCGGCGGAACCCATCAGCAGCATCAGCGTCAGCTTCAAAGCCGAATAATTGCGCGGTCCCGTTCCCCAGATACCGATCAGCAGGTACATCGGCAGCACGGCGACTTCATAGAAGACGAAAAATAAAAAGAGATCGAAACTGACAAAGACGCCGAACACTCCGGTGACCAGCGTATAGAGCAGCGCGAAAAATTCTTTGGGACGCTCCGTCACATACCAACTGGCGAGCGATCCGGTGAAAATAATAATCGCGGTCAAGTCCAGCATCAAAACCGAGATCCCGTCCACTCCGACGAAATACTCGATGCCGATGGATTTGAACCAGGTCCACTGCTCTACCATGTAGAGCTTCGTGAACATCGAAGTGCGCAGCAATTCAATGTCAGCCGCGGCCAGATTCCAATACTTCACACTGACAATCGCCGACAGCAGGACCAGCAGGAATCCTCCGGTCGAGGCAACCCAACGGATCGCCATCGGCTTGGCCTTGGGAACTAACGTGATTGCGAACGCGGTCGCGGCGGGAATGACCACGTACCAGCTTATCAAGCCCATGTGAATAAACTCTCTCGGGTCTTAAGTTAACTTAGTTTCATCCACAAGAGGATGATAAAAAATACTGCTCCGCTTATCCACCACGCGGAATAGGTCTGCACCTGTCCGGTCTGCAGCGGCTTCAGTCCGCGGCCTAAGGCGCCGGTCAACCAGGCGTACAGGTTGATCGCGCCGTCCACGATATGGCGGTCGAACCAGGCAATCGGCCGCGCAATATAATGAAAGATGATATTCTTGGTGACGAACAGATAAACTTCGTCGACATAAAACTTATTCTTGACAACGGTATACATACCGCCCAGCGCGCGGGCGACCGCGACATAGCGTTCACGGGTGCCGGTATACATGAAGGCGGAGAGGGCGATACCGATCAGACCGGCGAGTGTTGCGGGAATGGCGATATTCCAGTGAATCCCATGATGACCGCCGTGACTCGTTCCCAGATATTCTCCCATCGGGACGAATCCCGCGAAGATGGCCAGCAGCGCCAAAGCTATCAAGGGAATCAGCATGACCGCCGGAGCTTCATGCGCATGTTCCGCCTTTTCCGATCTCGCGTCGCCCCAGAAGGAGATGAAATAAATACGGAACATATAGAAGGCGGTCAGTCCGGCGACGAACAATGCCACGCCGAAGACTATCGGATGATGGTTTTCGACCGCCGCGCGAAGAATTTCATCCTTCGAGAAGAATCCCGACAGCGGCGGCACACCGGCAATCGCCAGCGTCGCGGCCAGGAACGTAAGATGGGTTACCGGCAGCTTTTTACGCAAGCCACCCATATCCCAGATCTCATTGGAATGCACGCCGTGAATCAACGCGCCGGCGGCAAGGAACAGCAAAGCCTTGAAAAATGCGTGGGTGAAGAGATGGAACATCGAAGCCGTGTGACCAAGCGGAGACACCGCCGTTGCCACGCCCAAAGCCAGCATCATATAGCCAAGCTGACTAAGAGTCGAGAAAGCCAGCACCCGCTTGATGTCATCCTGCGTGCAGGCGATAATCGCCGCGAAAGCACAGGTAAACGTGCCGATGAAGGCCACCACATCCAGCGGCGTTCCGGCGGCGGCAAAGCTGGGGAAGAGCCTGGCCACCAGATAAACACCGGCCACCACCATCGTCGCCGCGTGAATCAAGGCCGAAACCGGAGTCGGACCTTCCATCGCGTCCGGCAGCCAGATATGCAGGGGGAACATCGCTGACTTCCCGGCACAGCCCATGAAAATCAGAATACAGGCCACCGCCAGTGTGGACAGACCTAAGACCGTCCCAGCCGTCGTTAGAATATAGTGCGCCGTCGCGGGGTGATTAATGAAAGCAAAGTCGATCGCTTGAATCGGAATCGAACTGAGTCCGGCCATTTCCTGCTGAATCTTCGCGCCGATGTGCGGGAAGGCTTCAATTCCGAAATAGCCTAAGATCAGGATACCGATCAGGAAACCGAGATCCGCGAAGCGAGTGACAATAAAGGCCTTCTTCCCGGCCGCGACCGCCGACGGTTTCCGGTAATAATACCCGATCAGCAGGAAAGAGGAGACGCCGACCAGCTCCCAGCAGACGAACATCTGCACAATGTTGGGAGCAACCACCAAGCCCAGCATGGAAAAACTGAACAGATTCAGGAAGGTGAAATAGCGCCCGTAGCCGTCATCGCCGGCCATATAACCGATCGAGTAGAGATGCACCAGCGCGCTGACCGTGGTGACCACCACCATCAGCAAAATCGAAATCGGATCGATGAGGGTTCCGATCGTCGCGGTCAGGTGATCCTGATAGCGCAGCCACTCGAATGCCCACGGAACAAGCGCCGGGCCTTCATGACCGATACCGAAGTGACTGAAATAATCCCAGGCGATGCTGTAAGCGAAAAATGCCGATACAAAAAGTGCGGCGGTTGCGACCCATCCGGCAGCCTTCTCCGACAATGGCCGGATAAATAATCCGACGATCAGAAAGGAGAAAAACGGAATCCCCGGCACCAGCCAGGCATTCCGCATTGCGAAACCGAACGATGAAAGATCGACAACGTGCTGTAATGAATGTTCCATCGTTTTTTATCCGCGCAACTCGTTCATGAGAGTGACGTCCGCTGTCTTCTTCAGCTTCAGCAGCGCCACGAAAATTGCCATTGCCACCACGACTTCCGCCGCCGCCACCGCGATAATAAAAATCGCCATGATCGAGCCGTCCACGAAGCCGGGAGCCATATACCGGTTGAAAATCACAAAGTTCAGAGCCGCCGAATTCAGCATCAGCTCGGTTGACAGCAGCACGCCGACCGCATTGCGCCGCGTCAGCAGTCCGTACAAACCGACCGAAAACAGCAGCAGCGTCAGCAGCAGCCAATGATAGAGACCGGGAGTCAGCGTCATCAGTTCATTCATGACTTCGCCTCCGGATCCTTGACGAGGACTTTCCGCGCCACGACAATGCCGCCGATCAACGCCGCTAACAGCAGCACCGAAATCACTTCAAAGGGCAGCACATAGCCGCCGGGTCCGTAATTCAACAGGCTCTTGCCGATCTTCTCGACGTCACTGATCGCTTCTCCGTGATAAGCCTTCACCGGAAACTTCGTGGACAGCAAAGCCAGAGCCGTCACTGCAAAGAAGCCGCCGGCGGTGAGAATACCTAAGATTCTGCGCAGCGCCGAAGGATGATCATCCAGCAGCTCGAAGGAGCTGGTGAGCATGATCGCGAACACCAGCAATACAACAATGCCGCCGATATAAACCAGAACCTGAATACCGGCCAGAAATTCCGCGCCCAGCAGCACATAGAAAGCCGCGCTGCAGAACAGCACACCCATCAGCCACACTGCCGCGCGTAAAATCCGCCGCGTCAAGACCAGCGCGAACGCCAGCAGCACGGCGGATGCCGCAAAAATGTAAAACAGAGCGGTCGTAATTGTTTCCGTCACCGACTCCTAACCTTCCTTTCCCGAGGGATTACCCGGAAGTGAAGTTCCACTCAGAGGAATTGGACCCGAATAGCGATCCATCTTCCGCATCAATTTTTCTCGTTCAGCCGGATCTTCAATCGCCGACCATACTTTCGCGTCGGGACCGGCTTTATCATTCAGCGTGTAGACCAGCAGCCTGCGATCATACACCGCGGATTCAAACTCATTGCCGAAGGTAATCGAATTCGACGGACAGGCTTGCACGCAGGCATTGCAGAAGGTGCAGGAGTCCATGCGCCAGATCCAGCGTTCCAATTCCTTCTTCTTCGTGTCCGGATTCTTTGTCCACTCGATTTTGATGGATTGATTCGGACAGGCGTTTTCGCAGATCTGGCAGCAATTGCAGAGCCGGCCGCCCGCTTCATCATAAACAAGCTTCAACTGCGCCCGGTAGCGATCGAACATCTGCAGCGTCTCCCGGTTTTCCGGGTACTGCTGAGTCACCACCGTGGACGGTCGGAACAAATAACTGATCGTAATCTTCATGCCGGTCAGCAGTGACTTAAAAGTCTGCCAGACCGTTGTACCCAAACGTGTCTGTTCGGGACGAGGACTGATTACAACCGCGACCTCGCGTCCGCCAATTTCCTGCTTCGCGCGACGAATCTTTCTTAAATTAACTAAACCCATAAGATGCTCATCCTCTCCGTTAAGCCGGTATCGGCGCGAAATACCAGCCCATCAGAATTAAGACTGCCGCAAACAGCAGATTCACAAATCCCACAGGCAGCAGGAATTTCCACTCCAGTCCCATCAACTGATCGATCCGCAGGCGCGGGAAAGTCCAGCGGAACCACATCAGCAAAAAGATCAAGCCGCCCGTCTTCACCGCGAACCAGACGCCCGGCGGAATCGCCTGCATCACCGCATTGAATCCGTCCAGTCCGGCGATCTGGAACGGCATCCAGCCGCCCAGAAACAGCGTCGCCGCAATCGCGGAAGCGACAAACATATTGATAAACTCCGCGAGGAAGAAAAAGGCGAAGCGCATGCCGGAATACTCCGTATGGAAGCCGGCGGTCAATTCGCTCTCGCCTTCGGGCAGGTCGAAGGGAGTCCGGTTCAACTCGGCCGTCGAAGCGATCAGAAACGTAAAGAAAGCCACAATCCCCGCCAGATGGCTTCGCCAGATCCACCAGCCGTCGGCTTGACTCTCGACAATCGTTGACAACTGCAGCGAACCGGCAAACAGCACGATAATCAGCAGCGCGAGCGTTGCGGAAACTTCATAGGAAATGATCTGCGCGCCGGCGCGCATCGCGCCCAACAGCGACCACTTGTTATTGGAACTCCAGCCGCCGATCAACACGCCCAAGACACCGATGCTGCCGACCGCCGTCACGTAAATCACGCCGATATTGACATCGATCAACTGGAACCATGGAGTGGCCGGAACAATTGCCAACGCTAAGAGGGTTGCCATGATCGCCAGCACCGGAGCCAGCACGTGCAGCACTTTGTCCGCTTTCGCGGGAACAACGTCTTCCTTGACCAATAGCTTCAAGGTATCGGCAATCACTTGCAGCAGGCCGTGCCAGCCAACGCGCATCGGTCCCAGACGGCACTGAAAATGTCCCGCGATTTTGCGCTCGCCATAGATCAAGCCCATGCCGATCACGACGAGAAAGCCTAACATCACAGCCATGCCGAGCGCCAGCCAGCCGATTGCCAGCCAGGGCTCATGCGCCCAGACTTCCGCCGCGCGCGTCGCCACCGACACTGGTTCATATACATTGGCAGTGACGCCGTTTAGATAGTTGAATAAAAATGAACTGAATGCTGTCATCATTGCTCTCAGCGGTCTATGTCCGGAATTACGATGTCAAGGCTGGAGGCGATTGCCACCAAGTCGGCGATCTTCCAACCCTTCGCGATCTTGGTCAGACACCACAAGTTGTTAAAATTCGGAGTACGAAGATGGAAACGGTAAGGCTTATCCTTGCCGTCCGATACGATAAAACAGCCGATAACACCGCGCGCGGTCTCAAGATGACCGTAGTAGCGTCCCTCCGGCGGCTTAATGGCTTTAGCCACCTTCACCGTCATATAATCGCCTTCGGGAATATTGTCAATCAACTGCTCGATAATCTTTACCGACTCGCGCATCTCCATCACGCGAACGATATAGCGATCCCAACTGTCGCCCGCCTGACCGACGGCAACATCGAACTCGACTTTGCCATAGACACCGTAAGGCTCGATCTTGCGCAGATCATATGGCACTCCCGACGCGCGCAGTACCGGGCCCGTTGTCCCGAATGAGATCGCGTCTTCCGCCGACAGAATACCGATATTCACCAGACGCTTCTGGATAATTGCGTTGCCGCTCACCAGCTCGTCGTATTCGTCGATCTTTGGCTTCAGGTATTCCAGAAACTCTTTGGTGCGTTTCACGAAGTTCGGATGAATATCGTTCATCAAACCGCCCGGCTGAATGTAATTCATCGTCAGCCGCGCGCCGATGGTCTCCTCAAAGATATCCGTCGCGTATTCCCGGTCCCGGAAACCATAGAGGAACGGAGTGAAAGCGCCGAGATCCATGCCGATCACGCCCCACCACAGCGTATGGCTTTGCAGCCGCTGCAGCTCGGCCATGATCGTGCGGATATACTCGATGCGGTCGTTGGTCTCGATACCCGCGGCGCGTTCCACCACCATCGAAACCACCCAGTTGTTCATGAGGGCGGAAAGATAGTCCAACCGATCCACTAAGTGAATCGTCTGGCGGTAGCTTGAGTTCTCGCCGATCTTCTCGATACCGCGATGAATATAGCCCAGCACCGGAATCACTTCGCGCACGTTCTCACCGTCCAGCCTTAACAGCAGCCGGAGCACGCCATGGGTCGCGGGATGCTGCGGCCCCATGTTGATAAAGTATTCCTGTGTGGAAAGGGGACTGTCGGCCCCCGGAGGAGGCAGAGTGAGATCGTCGAGGGTTTTTACTTTTACGCTCATATTGTTCAAATTCCAGTCGGGGACTTATTCCATTGTAAGCATGAAGTCGTCCCGGTAGTCCTTGCGTAAAGGATGTCCCTGCCAGTCGTCTTCCAAAAACAGACGGCGCAGATCGGGATGGTTATCATAAAGAACACCGAATAGATCGTAAACTTCCCGCTCGTGCCACTGCGCGATCCGCCAGACGGAGGAGACCGACGGCACCACGGGATGCTCCCGGTCAACCTTGACCGACAGCATTAAATAATGATGGAACTTCGTCGAGTACAACTGATAGATCAACTCGAACTTGCCGTCGTCAATGCGGTCAATCGCCGTATGCGCGCAAAGCATGTCGAAGGCAAAGTCATCTGTGTCATGAAGCAGCTTCGCAGCTTCAGGCAAATGAGCCGGGGGAAGTTCGATCGCGGGGCGGTCAACTCCTTCTTCAATCACCTTGGCATTCGGAATCAAAGCGGTAATCGTTTCCAGCAGGGCGGCTTTTTCCATCTATCTTCCTCGCATGAATTCGGTTGAATCGCCCTTCAGCGGATCCTTCACAATTGCCTGCTGCTCCAACAGCTTGGCCATCTCTTCCTTGATCTCATCGATCGACATGTTCGGAGGGAGCGCCGCCGTCACCGGTTTGCGGCGATAGCCCGGCTTGCCGATGGTTTCCTCTTCCTGAATCAGCTTCTGCAAAGTCAGAATGCCGTAAAACAACGCTTCAGGACGGGGAGGACAGCCCGGCACGAATACATCCACCGGAACAACATCACTGATACCGCGGAGAGTAGTGTAGGAATGATAAATGAAGGGACCACCGGAAATCGTACAAGATCCGGTGGCGATCACGTAGCGGGGTTCCGCCATCTGCTCATAGAGACGGCGCAGCACGGGAGCCATCCGCTTGACAATGGTTCCCGCCACAATTAAAAGATCCGCCTGGCGGGGAGTGGCTCGCACTACCTCGGCTCCGAAGCGCGAAATATCATGCCGCGATGCGCCCGTCGCCATCATCATCTCGATAGCGCAGCAACTGGTTCCAAAGGTTAACGGCCACAAACTATTTTTACGAGCCCAACTGACAACATCGTCAAGCGTAGTCAGCAGGAAGTTGCTGTTCGAATCTCCCGGGGCAGGAGCAGTTTGTTCTATACCCAATTGATCACTCCTTTTTTCCAAGCATATATCAGCCCCAGGAATAAAATGAAGATAAAGATTCCGATTTCAATCAAGCCCGCCAGCCCGACCGAGCGAAAGACGACCGCTCCCGGAAACAGAAAGGCCGCTTCCACATCGAAAATCAAAAACAACAATCCGATCAGGTAATAACCGACATTGAACTGAATCCACGACGGACCGATCGTCTTCTGACCGCTCTCATAGGTCGTGTTCTTCATGCCGCCGGGATGATAGGGAGCCAGAATCCGCGAAATAATCAGCGAGGCCGCTACCATCACGAAGGCCAGTCCGATGATGACAAAAACAAGAATATAATCCATAACAACCGCTGTGAAGGTTATTCGTTAAACGGAGTGAGATCGTCCGTCTTCATCCACAATCCACATATCGCCGCTGAACAGCAGCTTCTTCAGATCCGGCGCGCCCAGCTGCTCTTCGGCGCGCTTCTCCTGGGCGCGAACTTCTATCTCATAGGTCGGCGCGTCCACCGAACGGAAAATCCCGAGCGGCACCGGAGCTTCCGGATACTGGAACTGGGACAGCAAATAGGCCAGCGTCGAACTGGGATTGTAGACGTCGTGAACCAGCAAATCGTGCTCGGTGAAGCCGCTCTCTCCGATCTTCACGATGCGCATATCCGCGCCGTGCAGAAGGATGCCTTTGTCGCGATTCTTTCCGAAGATCAACGGTTTTCCGTGCTCAAGTATCAGAGTGGTGTCGTCTCTGGTCTTCTTGTCCGTCAGCGGGGCGTAAACGCCGTCATTGAAGATCATGCAGTTCTCAAGAATCTCAATGAAGGATACACCATCATGTTTCGCCGCCGCGTACATCACCTCTTCCATCATCTTGACATCCCGATCCGTTACTCGGGCCACGAAAGTCGCGCCCGAGGCAATCGCCATCGAACAGGGGTGGAAGGGAGCTTCGATCGTTCCCAAAGGCGACGTCTTGGTCATCGTTCCCGCCGGAGAAGTCGGCGAAGCCTGCCCCTTCGTCAATCCGTAAATCTGATTGTTGAAGAGCATTACATTTATATCGGGATTGCGGCGCATCAAATGAATAAAATGATTGCCGCCGATCGACAGCGCGTCGCCGTCGCCGGTCACGACCCAAACCGAGAGATTCGGATTGGCCAGCTTGATTCCCAACGCCACCGCCGGTGCGCGCCCATGAATCGAGTGAACGCCGTAGGTATCCGCATAATAGGGAAGTCGCGACGAACACCCAATCCCGGATACGATGACGAATTCTTCTTTGGGATAGCCTAATCTGGGCAGAACATTCGTCCAGGCCTTAAAGATCGCGTGACAGCCGCAGCCCGCGCACCAGCGCGGTTCGATCTCGCTTAAAAAATCCTGACGGGTCAGCGTCGGTTCAAGCTGTTCTACGGGAAGACTACTCATGATCGCCTCCTCCCAGGATTTCTTTGATCTTGTCTTCTATCTCGGAAACCGAGAACGGCAGCCCCTTGACCTTATGCATACCGATCGTGTTGATCTTGTATCTGGCTTGAATCAGCAGCTGCAGTTGGCCGTTATTGTTTTCAGGGATCAGCACATACTTGAATTTTTTCAGAATCGGACCTAAGTCACTCGGCATCGGATTGAGATAACGCAGGTGTACGCAGGCAACGGGAACGCCTTGCTCTTCCAGATTCTGCACCGCCTGCCGAATCGAACCATAAGTGCTTCCCCAACCCAGCACCAGCAATTCCGCGTCCATCTTGCCGATGATCGC
>JAHIZR010000172.1 GCA_018814465.1 bacterium
CGATGCCGAAACACCACCACTGCCAGTTTTCATAGATCCCGACGGTGCGCACAAGCTTGGTGACATAGAGCGGCGTATCGCAGGAAAACGAGGTCGCCACCATCGAGGTCCCGGCTATCCACCAGGGCAGCGCGCGCCCGGCGAGGAAATATTCTTCGGTTGACTTATGCGCGCGCTTCGTCATCGCGATGCCGATGAGCAAGCTCACCGCATTGTACGCGATAATTATTATCCAATCTAATGAGGAGAGATAATTCAAGCTTAATACAACTATTGAGATCTGAGGAAACCAGTGCTAGTCACAAGATAAGACTTCACATTTCGATTTGAATTCTGTGGGCGCGCTTCTTTGAGCCCCCCCCATTTCTATATCGCGCCTACATGCCTCGCCTGCAACGCCAGCCAAGAAAATCCACATGACAAGAAATAATATTTGTGTATAGCTAATAAGGTTGTGTACTGACCCCCACGATACCGACTTGCCGGCGTACT
This sequence comes from bacterium, assembly GCA_018814465.1. Taxonomy (GTDB): domain Bacteria; phylum Electryoneota; class RPQS01; order RPQS01; family RPQS01; genus JAHIZR01. Next base: position 493 of record JAHIZR010000172.1, read on the forward strand.
TGATAACCGGCCGTGACACAAATTCCGCCTGACCACTTGGATGACCCTCAAAAATATTCACATCGAATTTTAACTCATTTGCAACGCTATCGTAAACTTGTCTACAACGATTCTCCCAGAACCTCGCCCAATATAGACCGGCTCGATAGTAGCGATATCCAAGGCTGGCGAAGAAAATGCCTATGACCGCTAACACCAAACTTGACCATGGAAAACCTGTGATAGTTGCTGCATAGCATGCCAACATGACCGCCTGAGAACCTGTGAAGACAACATTTCGGGTAAACTGGATGTTGAACTCGTGGTTTCTGAACTTCGCTGCAATATCCAAATGTGCTAGGAGGTCACTTGGTTGTAGATCGAATTGACTGGTGGATTTCATTGATTATTTCTCCACCGCTTTCCGAATCGCCCTTAATTCTTCTAAAATCTGATAGCGGACGTTGTCGAAGCCGTCGTCTTTGATAGAAGCGGATTTCTCCGTCACGCCGGTGACGGAATCGGAGACCGGGTGGAGCTTGTTGAGCTTGGCGCGGAGCTGGGTATGCAGGTCTTCATAATCGAGCAAACCGGAGAGAACACCCTCATAGCCCGTGCCGCCGGTATGCTGTCCGGCGGTCTGGATGCGGATGGAACCGATACCGAGCGCGCGATCCCAGAGCGAGCGGTGCAGTTGAAAATCGGTTATGGCGCGATAGGGAATATTCTGCTGGACTTTGGTGAGGACGCCCTTGTTGACAGTGATACGATCCTCCTCGATGCTGTAGGACAGATTCTTCACCCACAACGGAACGATAATGGCCAGCAGGATCCAGCCCAGCACGGAGAGACCGAGCGTGATCCCCCAGATGATATTTAAGGCCGTCTCGAGTTTTTCCGGCTCGGCCAGCGCGATAATCACCGAGAGAATGGCCGCAAGAATCGCCGCGAAAACAACGACGGTCAGATAATCCAGATGGATTCTGGACAGCAGCTTGGAACAAGGTTTTACTTCCATGAAGGGCGCTCCATGTTAATGAAAAACTATCTCAGCAAGACCATCTTTCTCGCGACGAATTCCGATCCCGCCTGCAAGCGATAAAAGTAGATTCCGGAAGCAAGGTTATCGACATTGAATTCGACGGTATGCACGCCGCGATCCATACGATGATTCAGCAAGGCAACGACTTCACAGCCCGTAATATCATAGATCTTTAATGCAACATGTTCGGATTCCGGAATACTAAACGAAATCGTTGTCGCCGAATTAAAGGGATTGGGATAGTTTTGATGAAGGGCGATAGAATGCGGCAGCGCAGGAGCTGAATTCCCCGGATCACTACTCTGTGGATTTTCATAGGTTGCCTTTGCGCGCAACGCAATATCCAAAAAGCTGCGGTAATTAAAGCGATTGGGATTGATATTGTCAGGATCGGTTTGCGGATTGTCGATGTTGTGAAATCTCTGCCCAAACAATATCGCTATCGAAAAAGTGAAATGCTCGCCCGGATTCAGACGGTAAATGTAGTTCCCGGCACCGTCTACATGGTCAAAGATTCCCAGCGGTCCCCACGAGATTAGACTCTGTGTATTGCCGCCGTTCGCTACCGGCAGACCTTCAGTAAACGCCGTTATCGACCACGGCTGCTCCTCCCCGCGATAAACCTGCGGATGACCTTCCACATAGGCCTGATCATCGGCTCGCACCTGATCGTAGTCGAGCTCGCCGCTGGACATGAGTTGAAACTTATGCTGGTCACCCAAGGGGATCCCCGCTTCTTGAGTCCAGTGCAGAGGGCTGTTCCCATCGTCAGCGTGACTCTCCCACGCGGGTCCGTAATCGCCTTCCTCGTCATAGACTTTTCGCCACCAGTTAAAGCAGGTTTCATATCGATCGAAGGGATAGTCCGGATTGAACATATAACCGCCAAGAGCCATCACACCGACGACATTCGGCACGTCGTAATCGCCTTCCATGATATCCGGCGGCCAACCGTCATTGTCCACAAAATAGGCGACATTTACTGTGTCGAATGTCCAATCATCCCGCCATTTAAATCCCACCAGATCGTCATCACCTTCGCTATGCGCAGCGCTCGCCGCATTGTTCTCGACGAGCAAGCCCAAATATATCTGCTTTAGAAAATTAGAACTGATGCTTTCAACACGAAATGTGATGATCGCGAAGTCGCGACGGGAGGCATCTTCCCAGACATTCACTGTCTGTGTGATTTCGAGTCCTAACGGCCGGTGAAAGCCATCAACCGGATCATTCATCACCCAGAAGGGATCGGTCAGGGTATCCGAATACTGCATTACATATTCGTAATCCGACGGTGTTTCCGGATCGTAAATGCCATTGCCATAGCAATCCTCCGCTCCCTCGATTCCGGAGCGGATTTGGATAAGCTGATCTTCCGTTCCCCCCGGAAGCAGTTCGTTCACCGAAGGATTCGACAAAAAGTCACTTGCCACACTCACCCGCGGCGTCACAAATCCGCTGTCTTCAATGAATGCCCCGATCCATAGCCCACCCATTCCAAGATAGCGCTGACCGGACTCCGCGGGAAACTCCACCGCCGGGGCAAACAGATTCGGTGGACAGGGATCCGTACTTCCCACGATCGTGCCGCGATTGTCGATGTGCATCCGAAAGGTCCCGTTGTCTATCACATAGGAATCAAACTGCGGATCGTCCAAAGCGCTCCTGACGGGGCCGCGAGCGGGACCGCTCACCTCGGCGCGCGCGAATAAGGCGAGCAGGCAGAATAAACCGATTAAGATTCCACCAAGGCGATTTCTCATGATAGCCCTCTCTTGTTCTCCCAGAATCCACCAGTTATTAAAATACACAATCCTGACCCAAACCGCAATTCGTACAGTTGCTTACGGAGAAAAGAGTTCTAACAATAAATTGCTTCTCATGCGGGGATTTTGTATCATATATAGCTATAATTTAATTTTTTGTTAAGTCGCATACAAAGTCAACGATTTCAACACGATAAACACTAAAAATCCGGAAGTATTACCATGCATGACAGACTGTTTATTCCGGGACCGGTGGAGGTCCGCCCCGAACTACTGCAAGCCGTCGCCACTCCGCAAGTCGGACACCGTACCCAAGCCTATAAAGATCTGCACGGCGCAGTGATCCCGATGCTGAAAAAAATTCTGTACACTGAGCAGGAGGTGCTCATTTTCACAACCTCCGCCACCGGTGTAATGGAAGGCTCGGTGCGCAACGTTGTCCATAAAAAAGTCCTGCATGCGGTCAACGGCGCGTTCTCGAAAAGATGGTTCCAGATCAGCGGTCTGAACGGTCTGGAAGCTGACAAGCTTGATGCCGAATGGGGCACGGCGGTGAAGCCCGATGTTATTGATAAAGCATTAGCTACGGGACAGTATGATGCTTTCGCAATGGTCTTCAATGAAACCTCGACGGGTGTGCGCGCGCCGATCGAAGAGATCAGCAAAGTCATGAAAAAATATCCCGATGTGCTGTGGCTGGTGGACGCGGTGTCGGCGATGGCGGGCGATAAGATCGAGTGCGATCGGCTCGGGCTGGATGTTTGCCTTGCCGGTACTCAGAAGTGCTGGGGTCTCCCCTGCGGAATCTGTGTCACGATGATCAGCAACAAGGCGATGGAACGCGCGGCCAAGACCAAGTGTCCGGGCTATTATGTCAATTTCACGGACGCCAAGAAGTACAACGACAAGAATCAGACGCCGTCCACGCCGGCGATTCCGCAGATCTTCGGTTTGCACGCGCAGTGCGAGCATATTCTGAAGAAGGAAGGGCTGGACAACCGCTGGAGCCGTCATCTGGAAATGGCCCGTATCGTTCGCAAGTGGGCTACGGATCGCGGCTATGAGATGTTCCCCGAAAAAGGCTACGAGTCGAATACTCTCTCCTGCATCAAGAACACCAAGAACATCGACATCAAGAAACTGAACAAGCTGCTGTCGGAAAAGCATCACTGTATTATTTCCAACGGTTACGGCGATTTCAAGGATATCACCTTCCGCATCGCCCACATGGCCGACACGACCATCGAAGAGATTCAGCAGTTGCTGGCGTGGCTGGACGAGCTGATCCCGCAAGCGACCGCGGAATA
>JAHIZR010000173.1 GCA_018814465.1 bacterium
AATGACAGCTTCATCCGCAAAAACCTCTGGCCGACCCAAGACAAGGATCGCGGCGCCTACTTCATCCTGAACCGCCTCCCCGCCCGCGGCCCCTTCGGCCCGTACTACAAAAAGTACCTTGAGCGGGAAGGGGAGATGATAAAGAAATGAAAAAACTTGTAAAGAGACACTACCTGCTAACAAATGCAATATGTAGATAGAATCAATACAGATTTGCAGCCCAGTATATCCGGTAAATGGATGATACTGGACTTGTTTGCTGGTTGTGGCGGCTTGGCACTAGGTTTCGAGGCGCGAGGATTCAGCACGCTCGGGTATGAAATGCACTCGGATTATTGTGCTACCTACCAGAGAAACTTAGAGGGAGAATGCATACAGGAAATTTTAACTGAGGGAACAGACTATCCTAAAGCTGATGTAATTATTGGTGGTCCTCCCTGTCAGCCATTTAGTGTAGGCGGAAAACAACTAGGTCCAAAGGATCAACGCGATGGAATGCCCGCATTTATCGCTGCTGTAAAAAAAGTAAAGCCTCAGATGTTTGTTATCGAAAATGTGCGGGGGTTGTTCTATAGAAATAGGAAATATCTGAATCAACTTGTTGAAAGACTGAAAGAGTTAGACTACGTGATAGAGAATCCTCGATTACTGAACGCAGTCCAATATGGCGTGCCGCAAAATCGGGAAAGAGTAATCATAGTAGGACATCGGGGAAGATTTCAGTTTCCAATACCGAGCAATCGAACAGTTAACGTAGGGGATGCGATCGGAGATATCGTACACAAGATACACGATGATACAAAGATCGTTACTCCCAGCATGGATGTCTATATCGAGAAGTATGAAAAGGCATCGAAGTGTATTCGTCCACGCGATCTGAATCCCTCTAAGCCTGCCAGAACACTTACTTGCAGAAACCTGGCGGGTGCAACGGGCGATATGATGAGAGTAGTATTGCCGAACGGCCAACGTCGACGGCTGACTGTTCGTGAAGCGGCCAGATTGCAGTCATTCCCTGATTGGTTCGAGTTTGTTGGCAGTGAACAGAGTCAGTTTTATCAAGTAGGGAACGCAGTTCCGCCGCTTCTGGCCTTCAATTTGGCGAACAGCGTCAAGGAATATCTGGAATCCTCCAATAGACTCTCGAAACGAGAAGTGCGAGCTATGAACTATCATTCCTTATTCGGTGCTTATAGCGGATAGGAACAAATACTAATGGAGATAAAAGACTATTTTGAGAAGCAAGGCAGGTCAAAATTCTCAACGAAGAATCGCAAACAGCAAAAAGTAATAAACGAAGCTGCATTTGTTTTGGATTCTCTGGGGATACCTGTCGAAAGGCTCACACAAAGACGATTAGAAAGAATGGCAGTCGTCTTTCTCGCAGTCATAGAAGTATATGATTCGAGGAACTGGTCAAAAGCCAAGGACTTAAATGATGGCCGTTCGCTGACAACAAGAGAAATCATTCCGATTGTTAATGAATATTTCTCTGAGGAAATATCCTCTGGATCATATGACGACATTCGACGGCGGGATCTTGAATACCCGTTGCTTTCAAGTATTATTGTTCCAACGAAACCTTCAACTTCAAGGAACGATCCAGGTCGAGGGTATGCCTTAAGTTCTGAGTATTCACCAATAGTCAGAAAATTTGGTGCTGAAGACTGGAATAATCTGGTAAATGAATTTTTGAAACAACGAGAAACCCTTTCGCAAAGTCTTGTTTCTAAACGCGTGATGTCTCGAGTTCCAGTAGTTTTACCTGACGGTAAGAGACTGGACTTTGATTATGGAAAGCATAACGAGTTAATCAAGGCTGTAATTGAGGAATTTCTGCCCAGATACGGGAATAACGCTGAAGTCTATTATGTTGGCTCTGCTGAGGACAGGATGCTTCATTACGAGGAAGCCAAACTGCGAGAAATGAAGTTCTATGAATTGACTCATGCTGAATTGCCTGATGTGATAGCATTTTCAAAGAACAAGAACTGGCTCTACCTGATAGAAGCCGTACATTCCGCTAATCCGATATCTGCCGAGCGACACTTTAAGCTGAAGCAGCTGACATCGAAATGCACAGCAGGTTTGATCTACATAACTGCGTTTAACGATAAGAAATCTTTTCGTCGCTTTGCAGCAGATATCAGTTGGGAAACCGAGGTGTGGATTGCCAGTGATCCTGATCACGTCATTCACTTCGATGGAGAGAGATTTCTGGGGCCATACACAAAGAATAAGTGAAATGGATCGCATCTCGAAAGATGTGCGCCGTCGGAATATGCAACTTATCCGCAGCAAGGATACGACAACTGAAGTCCGAGTGAGAAAACTAGTATATAGCTTGGGGTATCGATACAGGATTCATGTATCTGAGTTACCGGGGAAACCGGATATTGTAATCCGTCGGCTGAAAAAAGTTATCTTCGTACATGGATGTTTCTGGCACCATCACATCGGATGTTCAAACGGCAGATTCCCAAAATCGAATAGAGACTATTGGATTCCCAAGCTCAAACGTAACGTAGCACGAGACAAGAAGGCTTACCGAGAATTGACTCGACTCGGATGGTCATATCTCGTTGTTTGGGAATGTGAATTGCAGAACGAAAGACTATTGAAAAAGAGTATTAAAAGGTTTTTGAAATAGGACTACATGACAAAACTACTCGTTACCGGAGGAGCCGGGTTTATCGGTTCCAACTTTATTCACTACGTGATGAAAAAGTATCCCAGTTTGCAGGTTGTAAATCTGGATGCTTTAACATATGCCGGCAATCCCGCGAATCTCGCCGATATCGCCGATGATCCGCGCTACACGTTCATCAAGGGCGATATCTGCGATGCCAAGATCGTTGCGGAAGCGATGCGCGGCTGTCATGCCGTCGTGAACTTCGCCGCCGAAACCCACGTTGACCGCTCGATCCACGAAGGCGGCTTCTTCGTCGACACCGACGTGCGCGGCGTGTTCGTGCTCTGCGAGGAAGCCCGCCGCTGCAAGGTCGAACGTTTCCTGCATATCTCCACCGATGAAGTCTACGGTTCCATCGACAAGGGCTTCTACAAAGAGACCGATGCGCTCAATCCGTCGTCCCCCTATTCGTCCTCGAAGGCGGGCGGCGAACTTTTGGCGCGCAGCTACTTCGTGACCTACGGCCTGCCCATGCTGATCACGCGCTCGTCGAACAATTTCGGCCCCTATCAATATCCCGAAAAACTAATCCCGCTGTTCGCGACCAATCTGATCGAAGACAAACCCGTTCCCGTCTACGGCGACGGCAAACAGGTGCGCGACTGGCTCTTCGTCGAGGACCAGTGCGAAGCGCTCGATCTCGTCCTGCACGAAGGCACGTTCGGCGAAATCTACAACGTCGGCTCGCACAACGAGATGTACAACATCGATGTCACTAAAGCTATCTTGAAAATATTGGGCAAAGGTGATGACTTAGTCACCTATGTCAAGGACCGCCCGGGCCACGACCGCCGCTACGCCGTCGATATCACCAAGATCGGTGAACTCGGCTGGAAACCCAAACACGACTTCGCCGCCGGGATCGAAAAAACCGTCAACTGGTATGTCGAGCATGAAGACTGGTGGCGGGCAATCAAGCAAAAGCAGGCGGACTACGCCGCGTGGATGAAAAAACAATATGGTGAGCTTAACAAAGCTTAGTTGCTGAATATTCGGAGGATTCCAATGCGC
>JAHIZR010000174.1 GCA_018814465.1 bacterium
CCGCCATATCATTGATTTGCTTTTGTCCAAGCATCACGGCGAATGCTACTCGTGCTTCCGCAACAATAACTGCGAGCTGCAGACTCTCGCGCAGGAATATGGTGTGGACTTCTATCGCTTCGGACGGCCGAAAACACCGCCGCCGCCGAAGGATGTTTCCAGCTATTCGGTTATCCGTGATATGAGCAAGTGCATTCTCTGCCGCCGCTGCGTTCGAACCTGCATCGATATGCAGGAAGTCGGGACGCTGGAAGTCATCAATCGCAGCACGGAATCCCGTATCTCGACTTTTATGGATAAGCAGCTTTCAGACGTGGTCTGCATCAATTGCGGACAGTGCATTAACCGTTGTCCGACGGGGGCCTTGGGCGCACAGGATCCGACCGACGAAGTCTGGGCGGCAATCGATGACCCAACCAAGCATGTCGTCTTGCAGACCGCGCCCAGTCCGCGTGCGGCGATCGGCGAATGTTTCGGTTTAGAGCCGGGAACGGCGATGACCTATCAGATGAACACCGCCGCGAGGCTGGCTGGTTTTGATGCGGTTTTCGACACAAACTTCACCGCTGACTTGACGATTCTTGAAGAAGGAACCGAACTGCTGCTGCGGCTGCACAAGGCGATTGTCGGCGGAGACAAGTCGCAGGCGTTCCCGCAGTTCACGAGTTGCTCGCCGGGTTGGGTGAAATATCTGGAGCATTTTTACCCCGATTTTATTCCGAATCTGTCGACGGCGAAAAGCCCGCAGCAAATGTTCGGCGCACTCATTAAGACCTATTACGCCGAATTAAAAGGCATCGATCCGGCGAATATCGTAAGTATTGCACTGATGCCCTGTTCCGCGAAGAAATTCGAATGCAACCGTCCGGAGATGATGGACAGCGGCTACAAAGACGTCGACTACGGTCTGACGACGCGCGAAATGGCGCAGATGCTCAAAGAGTGCGGCATCCATTTGCCCGACATGGAGAAGTCCGATTTCGACAGTCCCTTCGGTCACGCGACGGGATCGGGCGTCATTTTCGGAGCAACCGGCGGTGTGATGGAATCCGCGATTCGTACAGTGTTTGAAGTTGTTACCGGCAAGAAGATCGAAACGCTGTTCGAACATGCGGATGTAACTCCCGTACGCGGCTTTGAAGGCTGCCGGCTGGCGGAACTTACTTTCACGGAAGTCGGACCCGTCCCGGATATGCTGAAACGCTACTTCGAGAACTGGGACTGGCTGAAGGGTGTTACGTTGAAGGTGGGCGTCGCTCATGGAACCGCGAATGCCAAGCGAGTCATGGAAGACATCAAAGCGGGCGGTCCGTTCTCGCAGTGTCACTTTATCGAATTCATGGCTTGTCCCGGCGGCTGTCTGGGCGGCGGCGGTATGCCGATACCTACCAACGCGGAAATCCGCAAGGCGAGGGCGAGAGCAATCTACGATGAAGATTCGTCCTATGCGGTGCGCAAGTCGATTGACAATCCGGCGATCTGGGATCTGTATAACAATTTCCTGCCGGAGGGGCCGTGCGGTCATAAGAGCCATAAGCTGTTGCACACCGACTACTACCCGCGAGGCAAATACATCGACTAACCATTCACCGACCGGGACACCCCGGTCGGTTTTCTCTTAGGAGTTTCTCACATGTCTGTTAGAGAATTGTCAAAGGGACCGCACGTTCAAATTGATGAAGCGGCGATTTGGCAAACATTGAAGCTGCACTCTTCGCGCGATGCATCTCGCGTGCGGGAGGTGCTGGCGAAAGCATCCGCAGCGCGCGGGCTCGATCCCGAAGATGTTGCGACATTAGCGACCGTCAGCGATCCGGAATTGATACAGGAATTGTTTCACACCGCGAAAATAGTCAAAGAGGGAATTTACGGAAGACGGCTGGTACTATTCGCGCCGCTGTATGTTTCTAATCTGTGTCAGAACGAATGCCTTTACTGCGCTTTTCGAGCCAGTAATAAGGAGCTGGTACGCCGCAGCCTGACCCAGGAAGAGATCGCTCGCGAAGTCCGCATCATGATCGATCAGGGACACAAACGAATTCTGCTGGTAGCCGGCGAAGCCTATCCGAAAGAGGGCTTCCAGTATGTGTTGGATTGCCTGGATACTATTTATAAGACAACACACAACGCCGGAGAAGTCCGCCGGGCGAATGTGAACGTCGCGCCGCTCACTGTAGAAGAATTCAAGCTGCTGAAAGCCGCCAAGATCGGCACGTACCAGATATTTCAGGAGACCTATCATCACGAGACCTATCAAAAGGTTCACTTGGGCGGCAAGAAAAGGAACTATGAATACCGCATTGATGCCATGGATCGCGCGATGGAGGCGGGGATCGATGATGTCGGCGTCGGCATTCTTTTCGGTCTGGCTGACTGGAGATTCGAAATCCTGGCTCTGATGCAGCATATTCGCCATCTCGAACAGAAATTCGGAGTCGGTCCACATACGATCAGCGTGCCGAGGCTTGAGCCGGCGCACGGATCGGATATGGCTTCGCATCCGCCGCGTCCCGTTTCGGATGTCGATTTCCGTAAGATTGTCGCGATTCTCAGATTGGCGGTTCCTTATACGGGGATTATCATGTCCACTCGCGAGACGGCTGAAATCCGCCGCGAAACTTTCGCATTGGGCGTCTCGCAGATTTCAGCGGGAAGCCGAACCAATCCCGCAGGCTACAGCGATGAAGCATTCGACGCGAGTCAGTTTTCCTTGGGTGATCACCGCACACTGGACGAAGTGATTCGCGATGTCACTCAGCTTGGTTATATACCGAGTTTCTGTACAGCTTGCTATCGTCTCGGACGCACCGGAGCGGATTTCATGGATCTGGCGAAACCCGGTGATATCAAAGACCACTGCGATCCGAATGCGATCTCGACGTTCACGGAGTTCCTGCTTGACTATGCTTCACCGGAAACCAAAGAGGTCGGAGAACGAGCCATCAGAACGTTTCTGGATAATATGGGACCGGCGCAGCGACAGCGCGCCGAGACGATGATGGAAAAAGTACGTCAAGGCAAACGCGACGTATACTGTTAAGCGATGCCGGATTCATTCAGAATAGAGAAGGACTCGATAGGCGAGCTGAAGCTACCAGCGGAAGCCTATTACGGTATCCATACGGCGCGCGCGATGGAGAACTTTCCGCTCACAGGCAATACCGTTCATCCGGCGTTCGTCGAGGCGTATGGGACCGTGAAGCAGGCTTGCGCGCTGACAAACGGCGCGTTGGGAGTCTGGAAGAAAAATCCTGCGAAGGCTGATGCGATTCAGCAGGCTTGCGGCGAAATGTCCGCCGGGAAATTCTTAAAGGAAATTCAGCTTGATCCCTTGCAGGGCGGAGCCGGAACCAGTCTTAATCTTGCCGTGAATGAAATCATCGCGAATCGCGCGCTGGAAATTCTTGGGAAGCCGCGCGGAGATTATACGGCAGTCTCACCGCTGGACGACATTAACCTGCATCAGTCGACCAATGACACGTTTCCGACAGCGCTTAAGTTGGCGGCAATTCTGCGGCTGCATCAATTGGAAGAGCGGTTGGTCGCGCTGCAGGAAGCCTTTCAGGACGCTGAGCAAAAATTCGCGCACGTTGTCAAATTGGGCCGCACGGAGATGCAGGATGCGGTGCTGACAACGCTGGGTCGCGAGATGAGCGCCTATGCGGAAGCCATCTCGCGCGACCGCTGGCGATTATTCAAGTGCGAGGAACGTCTGCGAGTTGTCAATCTTGGCGGCACGGCTATCGGAACCGGAATCGCCGCTCCGCGCGAGTTCATTTTCCGTGTTGTTGAAGCGCTGCGAGATTTGACGGGCATTGGTTTTGCCAGAGCCGAGAATCTTGTGGACAATACGCAAAATGCCGATGTCTATGTAGAAGTGTCCGGCTTGCTCAA
>JAHIZR010000175.1 GCA_018814465.1 bacterium
CGGCCAGCGCATCGCGCAACTCCTGCGGATCCTTTTCTTTGGCGTGAAAGATACAGTGCGTGCCGTCGTCATGAGTGGCATCATGTTCGCAGTCATGCCACTCGCCGTCGCCATCCTGCCACCTGCATTTGTTGACTTTCGCCACGAGCTGTCTCCCAGTTAGATATAATTCCTAAAACCTACAAAATAAGCGGACAGAATGCAATACAAGAAAATGTACAAGGCTACAGCTATCTTAAAAACACTGTAGTGGAAAGAGTTCGCCGAGCCGGGCTAAGCGCAGAGAATTTTTTGCTAACGAGTATGAAGAAGCGCGCATCCCGGCCGGAATCTTGAACCAAGCACCCCTTATTTGAACGGCATTAGGAGAGTGCAAGTCCGGCAAGGGGGCTGAGATACTTCGCCACACACATTTTCACAAATTCGAAGATTCCGAGATGGCGTGTGGCTCAGTATGACACAGAATAAAGCTACGCGCTTATTTCTAATACATTGATATTCATATAGATACAGAAAATTGTCTAATATAACAGGAAAACACTTGACTTTTCTTAATTAATGTCGTATATTACACTCCCATATTAGAGAATTATGGCCTATTTGTTTACTATAAGATTCATTCAGTTTCATCCCTCATCCCTCATCCTTCATCCTTTATAATAATGGCTTCTTCTCCCGACGGCAAGGCTCGCTCCCGCATGAATGCCCTCAAGCACGGACTCCGAGCCACCGATGAACTCTTTCTGAAATCCCTCAACCCCAAAGAACGCAGTCTCTTTCGCCAGATCAGCAAGTCCCTTCATCAAGACTACAAGCCCCAGACCACCCACGAGAAACTCCTCGTTGACCGCATCGCGATCCAGCACTTCCGCAGCTTCCGGCTCTACAAGGTCGAAGTCCAGACCACCAACAATCCCTCACGCCCCTTCGACATCCGCACCCTCGCCGGCCTTGACCTCCTCTCCCGCTACGATTCCCGCATCCAAAAAGACATCAAATCCCTCCACAATCGCCTGCATTCCCTCTACATTCAGCGCGGCAGCTTCAGCCTTATTCCTTACCGATGAACGAATTACCCGCGGTTCGTTCGGTAGAACTGCATTTCTTCGCCTTGCAATTACAATTACTTACTAATTATTAACAAATATGTACACTGCATTCAAACCCACTGATCCCTGCCTATTCCTTCCCCGGGAGCGGTTTATCGTGAGGGGGATCGTCGTCGTCATTCCGGGCACCCGGGGACGGGCGCCTCGGCGAAGAATCGGTATCAGTTGGGCGGTTGCGGACGAGTGTGTAGTTGATGGTGTAGGGTGGTGGTTTGGGGGAGTCGTCATCATGGCCGCGATTGCCGTATTCGCTCTCTTCCCACTTGGCGACGGTTTTGCGGCGATGGCGGTAGCGGGCGAATCCGGCGAAGAAGACAAGTACGACGAAAAGAATCGGCACCCAGAACTCGGTGTTCATATAAAAAGCGGTGCTGTAGGTGTCGCGCAGCTTTTGGAGGACGCGGCTCTCGAACTCTCCGAACTGCATGCCGTACAAAGCGGGAAAGACTTCCTCGAAGCGTTTGCCGCCGCGCAACTCATGAATGAGATTGGACAGCCCGGCCATACCGTATTCATCGCGCAGCCACTCGACGGCGATGAGGGATTGCGCATAGGCCAGCCGGGCATCCTGATCATTCATACTCAACAGATGCTGAATATCCCAGAGCCGATGCAGCCGATTGGAAACGACGGCGCGCGACAGCAGATCGGTGTCGCGGTAGTCATATTGGTTGGCGAGCAATTGCGCGAGGCCCTCGTTCAGCCAACGCGGGATCTCGGCATCCTCCGCCCCGCTCTCGATCAGAAGGTGTACGTATTCATGAATCGCGGTGATAGGCAAGGGACTGCCGTATTTCAAACCGAAGCTGGGAGATTTCAGCACGGCGATCCCGCGCGACGGATAGGCGATGCCGTTGGCCCAGAGGGGAGAGCCGGCGGTGACACGCGCCCATTCTCTTTCTGAAGGTGTGATAAAGAAGCGCACGGAGTCGGATAATTGAAGTAAAAGCTGATGCTCGACAACGGGAATGGAATTGCGCAATAATTGCCAAAGCGGGTCAATGAAGGCAGAGTCTTCGGGACAGTAAAAGAAGCTGTATTTGCTGTAGTGAACGCGAAGGTAGTCTCGCTCGCGGGATTGGGCGTGGGCGGGTGACCAGTTCAGGAGCGTTAAGATGATGAATGCGAGTATAAGAGAGATTCTGGACGCCCCGCCTTTGAAAGATACTCTTGATTCATTACGATTACTTAGGCGGGTGTCCAGAATGACAGCACTCCTCAACCACCTGCTAATACTCTGCTCGGGAAAAGATTCCGGTCGGGTTGCGCACCTTGAAGGACTCGATAGCTGGACGTACTCTGTGCTTAGCCCGGCTCGGCGAGTGGGTGATTTATGTGATGGATTGGGGATCGACATCTATTTCCAGAGTGACAGCGGGTTCGGTGCGGGACTGTTTGTACTCGCTCAGAGCCGAACGGACAGCAGTGCGCAAGAATTTTCCCGACGGATCGTGTTCGCGCGTGGTGCGAGCGATCAATTGATAACGGAATTTGTTTTTGAGTTTGGAGATGACCGCCGGAGCGGGTCCCATGATCGAGAGTGCTTTGGATTCGGCTAAGAGGTTTTTGAGGCGAATCATGGAACGCGCGACGGAAGATTCGTCCTTGCCGACGGCGCGAATCAGAATCAGCCGCGCATAAGGCGGGAAATTGCTGATGATGCGGGTGGCGAGCTCGGTCGCGGTGAAAGCCGTCCAATCACCGGAGACAGCGGCGCGCAGCGCGGGATGCTGATCGATGCTGCACTGTACGATAACCTTGCCCTGTTCCTCGCGACGTCCCGCTCTGCCTGAAAGTTGGAGGATAAGTCCGGCGCCGCGCTCTGTCGCGCGAAAATCTGGATAGAAAAGCTCAGTCTCCGCCTGCACGACGGCGGCAAGCTGGACATGAGGAAAGTCAAGACCTTTTGCGATCATCTGCGTGCCGAGCAGGATGTCATATTCATGGGCGGCGAAAGCGGCAATCATTTTGCCGTGCGCGCCGGGTCGGGAAACGGAATCTGAGTCCATGCGCAGCAGGCGAGCATCGGGGAAGTGCGCGGCGAGTTCTTCTTCGAGCCGCTGCGTTCCGATCCCGTACATGACAAGCTCAGAGGAGCCGCACTGTACGCATTTGTCGGGCGCATCTTCAGTAGCATTGCAGTAGTGACAGCGCAGGACTTTGCCGCGCCGATGATAGGTCATGCTCACCGAGCAGGAATCACAGAGGGGAATATGGCCACAGGCTTTGCAGATGATAAAAGGAGCGAAACCGCGGCGATTCTGCAACAGGATGGCTTGCTTTTTGGAATGCAGAACTTCAGTGATATGTGTAATGAGCTGCGGAGTGAGAATGGGCGGCGGCTCCTCGCTCTGCGCTTTCTTTTTCGGTTTCTCCTCGGCTTCCTCGACAGGATCAGGCGTGGTCTTCTCGATAACGATGGAAGGCATGGCCACGCCGCCGATGCGCTGCGGCAGTGAGAGCAAGGTATGCCGCAGTGTCTGAGCCAAATACATGGATTCGAGCGAAGGAGTGGCACTGCCCAGAATGGCGACGGCGGAATTCATGCTGGCGCGTACCAGAGCGGCATCGCGGGCGTGATAGCGCGGCGGAGATTCGGTTTGCTTGAGTCCGGTTTCGTGCTCTTCGTCAACAATGATAATACCGATATTCTTTAGCGGTGCGAAGACGGCGGAGCGAGCACCGATCACGACGGGGAATTTGCCCTGCGAGATGGCGCGCCACAGATCGAAA